>NZ_KQ961737.1:60624-113356 GCF_001563605.1 Corynebacterium sp. CMW7794 | reverse complement strand
ACTGACCCAAGCAGCATAGCTAACCCCCGACGTGGCTACTTTCCAGGGGTCAGGCCCTACATCCATAATGGCCGCTGGCCCTGAGTCTATCGACCCGACCGCGTATCTCGAAGAGCTACTCACCCAAGCATCGCCCGATCTGATGCGTGAAATGCTCGGTGATTTCATCAACCAAATTCTCTCTGCCCAAGCCGATACTGTCTGCGGCGCTGACTGGGGCACCACCAGCGACAACCGCGTCAACCACCGCAACGACTACCGCCACCGACCACTGGATACACGGGTCGGCATCGTCGATGTGTCTACCCGCAGGATGAACGACCTGGTCGCCACCCTCGGCATCGATGAATCTATCGAAGTCACAAGTTAGTGAGATGGCCAACGACTTGGATTCGATAGTGGAGGATTTCCACACCCGGCCACTGGATACCGGCCCGTACTACTACCTCTCGTGCGACGCGCTGACGATGAAAGTCCGGGAAGGCGGACGCGTGGTCAAACGAGTGTGCTCCTAGCAACCGGTGTCAACAATGACGACTACCGAGAACTATTAGGCATGCAAAATAGCTACCGCTGAGTCCACCGGCTCGTGGCCCGGCTTCCTCAGGGACTTAAAAGCCCGCGGTCTAGGTGATGTCTACCTGGTGACAAGTGACGCTCACGTAGGAATTCAAGCAGCGGTGTCTGATGTGCTGCCAAATGCCTCCTGGCAACGGTGCCGCACTCACTTCGCTAAGAACCTCTCGTCCATGGTGCCAAAGACCCAGTGGCCGACATTATCGGCGACGTTCCACACGATCTTCCAACAACCCGATGCTGAAGCGGTGTGGGCTCAGGCTCGGGAAGTGGTGGAATTCTGCCAGGCGAAATTTCCGCATGTGGCAAACTAGCTCGAAGAACAACTTGATGATGTGTTGGCGTTTACACACACCGAAGTCAGTGTGGACCAAAGTCTGGTCGAATAACCCCACCGAACGGCTCAAGCGCGAGATCTGCCGGCGCACTGATGTTGTCGGTATCTTGCCCCACCGTGATGCTGTGATTCGCTTAGTCGGGGCCGTCCTTGCTGAGCAGCATGATGTGTGGATTCAGCAGAAACGCTCCATGCCGTTGACAAGCCTAGAGCAAACCAAGGCGTTGATCACAGCCAATGTCATCGACGCCGACACCACCACCCCGGCAGGCAAGGAGATTGCAGCCTAATGACCAACCACGCCCAGGCCCGTGCCGGACCCGATCCCTGCTCACAGATCACCGACGATTCGAAAGAACTCATCCACCACCTACACGGACCTGACCCGCTTCACGCATCAATTTGCCTTTCAGCCCCAAATATCAAGGTCTCCGACCTCCCCCGCGGCCCCGGTTTACAAGGATGCTGGCCTTGCTGATGGAACCGGTTTTCTACCCATTATTCTGTGCAGATCACAGGCAACAGGCACCCACGAACGAGACCTGTTGCCTGATCGACCCCTGGCTGCCATCGTCGAGAAAATCCCTACTTACCAGGCGATTTGTTTCAATCAGACATCACCGATATAGTTTATTCACGTCGCAAGGGAACGCAAGAGATTCCCCGTGATATTCCTCCATAGCTCAGTTGGCAGAGCATTCGACTGTTAATCGAAGGGTCACTGGTTCGAGCCCAGTTGGAGGAGCACTCAACGAAGCCGCCTGAAAGGGCGGCTTTCTTCGTTTTCCTCTGGCTCTGATGCCTAACCGGGGCTAAGTAGCCAAAGGCCTTTCTAGTTCCCAGGCCGTATTGGAGGGGCACGAGACGTCGAAAGCGAGAAGTAGGTAGGCTATGTTCCGCATACCTACTACTCAAACCATTAAGGAAGCTCCCCACAGATGATCCAGTTTGTTGTTGGCGCCGCGGCAGGCTACGTATTCGGCACTAAGGCGGGCCGAAAGCGCTACCACCAGATCAAGGATGGTTACGAAAAGCTGGTGAACTCCCCTGCCACCAAGACGCTTGTTAACGGCACTCGTCGGGCAATTGCCAACCGTCTCGATCCGGAACCGAGAATGAAAGAGGTCAAGGATCTCTCACGCGGACGGCGGAATTCGGGTCAATTCGACAATTCGGATACCGTGTACGAACCCGACCAAGATTAGTGGTTTAGGCTGATATTAGTGTGCATTGCACACTAGTAGCCAGAATGAGCACTGCCCTGAGGGCAGTGCTCATTCGAATTTTTGGGTTAAGTAGCAAAAAGTGACGGCGGATTACTGGCCGCGTCGAAAATGGTTAATTTCTTAGTTCTGCCCACTGCGGAACGCGCGCTCGTTGAGCTCCCTGCGAGCTTGTTCTAGCGCAACCAGATCCGAGAACAGGGAGTTGTACGCCGCTTGGTCATCGGAGGGGCGCATGCGGCCGAGCTGGGCCTTGATGAGAGCAATCTGGTCGCCAACGCGGGACTCTTGGAGACGGGAGAGCACGGAGTCGGTGTAGACGTTCATGTCGACGTCGGTGGGCAGGATTTCCTCGACGGCGAGCTCCGAGATGAAGCTCTGGGCGGTGACGTCGGGCATCTGCTCGCTGACTCGTGCGACCCATTCGACGGGGGGCATCGTCAGCGCGGTGGCAATGCCACCGGCCTTGGAGATGGCCTCGCGCACGGCGCGGTAGGCCAGGTTGGTGTAGCTGGCGGCATCGATGCCATCGAAGTACTCACCGGCGTTCTGCGGGTACTGGAGGGCGATTTTCAGCGCCTCACGCTGCGGCCAGAGATGAGTGTCCTTCGGGTTGGGGCGATGGAGCACCGGGACGTCCTGCGCCGCAAGAGCCTGCTTGGAGTCGTCGAAGCGACGAATGGTGCGCTTCTCCTTCTTAGGTGCACGGTGGGCCTGCTCGACTTGCTGGAGGACCTCCATGGGGTCAGGCCAGCCAACCCACGCGGAAAGGCGGCGTGCGTACTCGTCGCGCAGGGGCTTGTCCCGGATGTCGGCGACGACGGGGACGGCGCGGCGCAGGGCTTGGAGGCGGCCCTCGGCAGTGTCGATGCGGTAGCCGGTGATGATGGTCTGCACGACGAACTCGAACATGGGGATGCGGTCTGCGATGAGGTCGCGGACGGCGGCATCGCCACGCTTGATGCGTAAGTCGCAGGGGTCGAGGCCCTCGGGGGCGACGGCGACGAAGGACTGGCCGGTGAACTTCTGGTCGCCTTCGAAGGCGCGCATAGCGGCTTTCTGGCCGGCTTCGTCGCCATCGAAGGTGTAGATGAGCTCGCCGTTGAAGTAGGAGTCGTCGAGCATGAGGCGGCGGAGGATCTGGAGGTGGTCCTCACCGAAGGCGGTGCCACAGGAGGCGACGGCGGTCTTGACGCCGGCGGCGTACATAGCCATAACGTCTGTGTAGCCCTCGACGATGACGGCCTGGTGGCCCTCCGCGATGTGCTTCTTGGCGAGATCAATGCCGAAGAGGACCTTAGTCTTCTTGTAGAGCATCGTCTCTCTGGTGTTCATGTACTTGCCCATCGGGTCATCATCGAAGAGCTTGCGGGCGCCGAAGCCGATGACGTTGCCGGCGAGGTCCTTGATGGGCCAGATGAGGCGACGGTGGAACATGTCGATGGGGCCGCGCTTGCCCATTTTGGACAGGCCGGCCTTCTCCAGTTCCTCGAAGGAGAAGCCCATGCGGATGAGGTGCTTGGTAAGCGTGTCCCAGCCCTCGGGAGCGTAGCCGCACTGGAAGTCGTAAATGATCTCTTGGGAGAAGCCGCGGTTGAGGAGGAAATCTCGGCCAGGTGCTGCCTCGGGGGTTTCGAGCTGCTTGCGGTAGAAATCGTGCGCCGCCTTGTTCGCCTGGATAAGGCGCTGACGCAGGCCTGGCTTTTCCTCACGGGCGGCGGCACTACCCCCCTGGTAGGTGATGTGGTAGCCGATCTTCTGGGCGACGGCCTCGACGGCCTCGGGGAAGGTGAGCTGCTCCATCTCCATAAGGAAGTTGAAGACGTCGCCGCCCTTGCCCGTGGAGAAGCAGTGATAGTAGCCGCGCTGCGGGCGCACGTGGAAGGACGGGGTGCGCTCGTCTTTGAATGGGCTCAGCCCCTTCATCGAGTCGTAGCCAGCAGGCTTTAGTTGTACGTACTCCCCCACGATTTCCTCAATGGGTGCACGTTCACGGATCGCTTGAATATCGCTGTCCGGAATCCTGCCTTTCGCCATGGGTAATAGATTACCTGCACTGGCAAATCAGCGACCGATTTCTTCATGGTGCTATCCGTTTGCAATGATGGGGGTATGGCGCACTCTACCCCCTCGAAGAAATCACTGCCTGCCGTCATCGGCGGCGTGGTGCTGGTCCTCGTAGCGGGCTATTTTGGCATCGACTTGAAGGGCGATTCTGGGGCTTCGTCGTCGGCGACGTCTGCTCCTGCCTCAGCATCTGGGACGGCGGAGGCTGAGGGGGCATCGGAAAGCTCGTGTGCTCTGGACACGCTGCCGGCTGAGGCGGCGGAGACGGTCGACGATATCCTCGCCGGCGGGCCGTACGAGTACCCCGACAACGACAACGTGCGGTTTGGCAACTACGAAGGCGTGCTGCCGAAGGAGTCGCGGGACTACTACCGCGAATACACCGTCGAGACGCCGGGGCTTAACCATCGCGGCACGCGCCGCATCGTCACCGGCGGCGGCTCCGACACCGACCCCGACGTCTGGTACTACACCGACGACCACTACGAAAGCTTCTGCACTATTCCCGACGCGGAAGGGGAACCATCATGAACCGAGTTCTCATCACCGAACCGCTGCGCACGCGCGAGGAATTCTTTGCCGCCCTGGGCAAGATGCACTTCGTGGGAGACTCCCCTGCTCCCAGCAACCTCGACGCACTTGCCGACTTTGTGCGCGAATTCCGCGTTGACGTGATTGTGGCCGCAGATATGGCGCTCGAGCTGCATGACTACACGGACCTGGTGCGGGTGTTGGAGGCTGAGGGTGTGAAGTTGGTTCGCTAGTCCATGAAGCCGGAAAGCTCGGCGCTGCGCTTGGCCAGGCGCTCGAGGCGTGACTCGGTCATGGAGGCGATTTGGTCGATGATGACGCGGTCGCGTTCGGCGTCGGAGTCGGCGGCGAGCCACCAGCCGGCGAACATGGCGTCGAGGGAGCCGGGGGCGCCAGCGACGAGGTAATCGTAGACGCGGTAGATGCGCTCGCGTTGGCGGTCCTGGCGCGCGAGGTGCGCGGGGACGTCCATGACGTAGAGGACCGCGATGGTCTTAAGCAGCTTGACCTCGGCTTGGGCGAGCTTGGGAACGACGAGGTGGCCGTTGGTGCGGCCCAGCTTATTCTCGGCGAGGAGGTCTGCGTTGGCGGTACGGGTGGCGCCGACGGTGGCCCCGACGTAGCGGCCGACAAGCTCGGAGGTCATCTTCTTGAGATCGGTGTAGGCGCGCAGGGAGTAGTCGAAATCGCCGATGGCATTGATGACGTCGAGACGGCGGAGGGAATCGGCGGCATCGAGAAGCTCTGCTGCATCCCCGCCGAAGGCCTGGGCGCCCTTTTCGGCGAGGGTGGCAAGCTCCACCAAGTCCCAGAGGACGGACAGGGAAATGCGACGGGAGATGATACCGTCTTCGACGTCATGGACGGAGTAGGCAATGTCGTCTGACCAGTCCATGACTTGGGCTTCGATGGGCGGAAGGCCGTCGGTGTGGCCTTGGCGGACCCACTCGAGGATGTGGGCGTCCTCGTCGTAGCAGCCGTACTTGCGGTTCGTTGTGCCGTCCGGGTTGGTCTTGAGCTTGGGATATTTGCAGGCGGCGTCGAGGGCAGCGCGGGTGAGGTTAAGTCCATAGCTTTCCTCGCGACCGTTCACGGTCGCGACCACTTTGGGCTCGAGGCGGGTGAGGATGCGCAGGGTTTGGGCGTTGCCTTCGAAGCCGTTCTGGGCGACCTCGTTGAGGGCGGTCTCGCCGTTATGTCCGTAGGGCGGGTGGCCGATGTCGTGGGTAAGCCCGGCCATGTCGCAGAGGTCCGGGTCCAGGCCCAAGCCGCTGCCGATGCCGCGGGCGATCTGGCCGACCTCGAGAGAGTGGGTAAGGCGGGTGCGGGGTGTGTCGCCGTCGCGGGGTCCGACGACCTGCGTTTTATCGGCGAGGCGGCGCAGGGCCGCAGAGTGGAGCACACGGGCGCGGTCGCGGGAGAAGGCGCCTCGATGATCTGGGCGAGCGTCGTGGGCGAAAGAGGAGCCTTTGGGGGACTCGTCGAAGAGGCGCTCGGTATCGGCGGGTTGGTAGGAATACATCGAGGTTAAGCCTAGCGTTTATTCGCGTTCGAGCTGGTCGTGGCGCGCGCTCCAGCTGGGGCGCATTATTCGCTCGAGGCGGTGGAGGGCGGGTGTGAGGCCAGGAATGACAAGCGCGAGGATGCCGCCGACTTCGTGGATGACACAGCGGAACCAGGATGCCTGTGGGAAGTGGATGGGGCAGTCTTTGGCGGTGACAGTTGTCGCGCGGAAGCCGTGGCCGCGAGCGATGAGCCAGGCGCGCGGCGCGTGGTAGGGGTCGGTGACGAGGGTGATGTCCTTGCTGTCCGGGAAAGCGCGCTTGACGGCATCGAGTTCTTCGTCGGTGGTGTGGCCTTCGCGCAGAGCCGTGATGTGGGTGGCGCCGCGGGCTTCGAGGTAGCGGGCGGCAACGCCGGCTTCGGTGAAGCGGTCGCCGGGCATGTTGGAGCCGGTCGTCACGAAGTGGCGGTCGGTGCCAAGCACAAGGGCGGCGTTGAGACGAGCTTGGAGGACCTTGGAGGGGCGGCCGTCATACTGGGCGGCACCCAAAATGACGATTGGGCCGAGTTCATGTTCCATTAGTGGGTAGTCTAGTGGCATGACTTTTTCGCGCGTTGGACGCGCGGCAGTGGCCGCGCTACTCATCGGACTGGGCACGGGCGCACCGGCGGTGTTCCTGGGCACGGCGGTCGCACAGGCGGCGCCGGCAGCTTCCTCGATCACGGCGAAGGTGACGGATGACTCGGGTGTGCTCTCCTCGTCGCAGAAGTCCGACTTGGAGTCGCAGATTGCGCAGCTGCAGTCCTCCGATCAACGTTTGCTCTACGTCGTCTACACCACGGGCCTGGATTCCCAGGTCGAGTCCTATGCGGAGTCGATTGTGGATTCGCGCGGTACGAATACGGCGGCGTTCGTCGTGGATACCGAGGCACGTAAGGCGACGGTGAGCGTGGGGTCCGAGTGGCCGTCGGGCTCGCAGGACAAACTCTTTGAGGCCGCCTATGATTCGCTCGCTGCCTCCGATTGGGCTGGAGCGGGCAGCGCTGTGGTGGAGGCGGCATCGGGAAGCTCGGGCTCGGGTGATGGCGCGCTGTGGCTGGGTGCCGGCGGTGCGGCTGTGCTCGCGGCGGGCGGCGGCGCGTATGCGATGTCGAAGCGGAAGACTAAGAAGGAGACCGCGGCGACGGTCGAGTCCGCGCGGGAGATCGAGCCAACGAACACGACGGCGTTAGCACGGTTGCCACTGCCCGTGTTGGAGGAACTCGCGCAGGAAGAGCTCGTGTCCACAGATGAGTCCATTCGCCGTGGCAAGGAGGAGCTCGACATTGCGATTGCGGAGTTCGGGCCGGAGCGCGCGCGGAAGTTTACGGCGGCGATGAATCAGTCCACCTCGACCCTGCAGCGTGCGTTTGCGACGCATAAGCAGATTGAGGCGCAGCGTGGGATGCCGGAGGCGCAGAAGCGTGAGCTTTTGGTGTCGATTGTGTCCTCGTGTGGGCAAGCGGATGATGCGTTGGATGCGCAGGCAGCTGAGTTCGCGTCGATGCGCGACTTGTTGGTCAATGCTGGTTCGAAGCTCGATGAGTTGACGCAGAAGACGGTGGATTTGAGGGCGCGTATGCCGCAGGCGACGGCGACGTTGAATTCGTTGCGGGAGCAGTACTCGGAGGAAATGCTGCAGTCGATTGCGGATAATCCTCAGATGGCGTCTGTGTCCTTGGATGAGGCAGAGAAGTCCTTGTCGTTGGGTCGTTCGTTGCAGTCGAAGCCGGCTGGCCAGCAAGGCGGACTCGTGGGGGCGATTCGTGACTCCGAGCACGCGATTGAGGTTGCGGACCGGTTGCTGTCGGCTGTGGAGAACGCGCAGTCCACGATCACGACGGCGCAGCAGGGTCTGTCCGCGCTCATTGCAGAGGTTGATGGCGAGATTTCTGAGGCGCGTCAGATTGAGGCGCAGGGTCAATCCCAGGGGACCTCGGCGGACTGGGCGTCCTTGGAGGCGTTGTTGTCGGAGGCGTCTGCTGCCGCTGAGGCGGCGCGTGCGGGTGGCGCGGCGGATCCGTTGGGGCATTACACGACGCTGATGTCCCTGGACGGGCGGCTCGATGAGGCGCTGGATACGGTGCGTGAAGTGACACAGACGCATGCGCGCCAGCTGGATATGTTTGCGCAGCAGATTTCGGTGGCCTCGTCCACGATTCAGGCGGCGGAAGACCTCATCTCGGCGCGTGGTCGTTTGGTGGGCGCCTCGGCGCGTACCGCGTTGGAGGATGCGAAGCGTCTGCATGCGCAGGCGTTGCAGCAGCGTGACCGTGATATCCGTAGTGCCTTGGATTTGGCGCGTCAGGCAGTTGCCGCGGCACAGGAAGCGCAACGCCGTGCGCAGAACGATATCGATGACTACCGCCGGCGCCAGCAGCGCCAGCAGATGGCGTCCGGTGCGGGTGACCTCATCACGGGCATGGTCATTGGACAGATGCTCGGCGGCGGTGGACACCGTGGTGGCTACGGCGGAGGCTTTGGGGGCGGCTTCGGTGGAGGCGGCTTTGGGGGCGGTGGCGGTTCGAGGACGGGTGCGTTCTAGTCCTCGGGTGTTGTCCACAGGTTGCAGGGTCATGGTTGCCCACTAAATTGTGCAAGACGGCGGTTATCCACAGGTATGCAGGGTACATGCTTGCGGGTGGCCGCCGTTGTGGGTTTTCTAGGGGTATGAACCTCATTGCATTGCACGAAGCAACACACGAAACACTGGCATTGGTCGCTGCGGGACAGCTCATTCAGGTCGCGGGCGGGTACGCGTGCGACCGCGCGGAGTGGGAGGCACTCGCCTATCACGAACAACAGGAGTGGCGGGTGCGCGCGGCAGGATTATCGGTCCGGGAGGCGGTGCTCGTGGGGAAATCCGCGGCGCGTATCCATGGATTATGGGTCCTATCGGCGCGTGAGGAAGAAGTCGAGCTCACGTTGCCGGCAGGCGGCTTGCCGCGTCGGACGCAGTGGAGCGCGGGATATCGGTATAGGCGATTGATCTTGGCGGATGACGATTATCGAGAGATTGACGGTCTGCGGGTGACGTCACGGCCGCGGGCGTGCATCGATACCGCGCGCTTCCACGGCTTCGCGGACGGTCTGGTGGCGATGGATTCGCTGCTGCGGCAGGGGTACTACCGCGAGCATGTCTCACTTGTGATTGCACGGATGGGGCGGTGTAAGAACATCACGGTCGCGCGACGGTGCCTCGAGTTGGCAATATCGACGTCGGAGTCGCCGTATGAGTCTTTCGCGCGGGCGCTGCTCATCGAGGGGCTTCCGGGAGCGGCGGTTCGGCCGCAGGTACGGGTGCTGCCGGGGGTTCGTGTAGACCTGCTCGTGGACGAGCACGTGGTCGTGGAGATTGATGGCGACGTGAAATACGACGGGCAGACGTATCGCGGGACTGAGGAAACCATCGTGGCGGAGCGAGCGCGCGAGAAGCAGCTCCACAACGCGGGGTATCAGATGGTGCGCTACTCCCCTGCCCAATTACGCCGGGAGCCGGAGCGCTTCATCGCGGAGGTATCGGCGGCGCTTGCGCGGAAAGCGGCGTAAAAGAAACAAAGGCAATGTGCCGTTGGCACTATGCGCTGGTCGTGGAATTTGGGTGAATTAAAGCGACCAGCGCATATGGCTATTATGACATTGCCTTTGTCGGGGATAGGTGGTTGTGGAGGCCGCGGGGGTGGTTGCCGATGGTTACATGCGGCGGATGTGGCCGGAGTTGTCGACTTCCATGCAGCACCACGTGAGGAAGACGAAGTCCACGTCTGGGATGGGCATGTCCTGCGGGTGGTCGAAGACCTCGAGGGTGGAGCCGTGGGGGCGGGTGCGGGCGACCACGTTGCCGGCGGCGTCGATGATGGCGCGCTCGCGGCGCAGCCGCCGGGTGCGGTTGAGCGTGTAGCGACGGGTGCCGCACACGGCGGAGAGCCGGTTGACGGAGAAGCCGGTTTGGGCGACGGTGAAGACCTCGCCGTCGGAGGTCGTGGCCTTGATGACCAACTGCATGTCGTCGCGGGTGACCTCGGTGAGGATTTGGCCGTGGGCGAAGTGGATGACGTGCTCACGCACGGCGGCGGCCTCGGCCCCGCCGGGGTCCGTGAGGCCGTCGTGGCGCCAGGTCCAGTATTCAGTCGACATGGTGACCTAGCCCAGGAACAGCGCGCCGACGGCGACGAGGGACGCGAGAACGAGCGTGGCGATCCAGGCGATGGCGCCGCTGGAGGTCTTCGCCTCAAGGATGAGACGCGTGAACCAGCTGAGAGCGGCGACTTCCTCGACGGAGAGGTCGTGGTCGGTGTAGTCGCCCTCGAATTCGAGGATGGCCTCGCGCACGCCGCGGTTCTTCGAGGTGAACTGGGCGACCTTCGTGCCGGAGGCATCCTCGATGATCCAATTGCCGGAGGTCTCGCAGATGAACGCGAAGGTGCGGCCGTCGAGGGACGCGTCGAGCCGCTTGTCGCGGCTGGCGTTGCCGGCGAGGCGGAAAACGCGGTCATCGGCAAGCGTGGCAGAGGCGCCGAGGTCCGAGGCGTCGAGGCGCCAGTAGGCGTCAGCAACGGTGGCGGAAGACTCGGTGAACTCACCGATCGGCTCTGCGGCCTCCGCGAGGAGACGCGGTGCAGAGCGATCGGTGCGATCCCAGCTCGTGTAGTGCATGCTTAGCAGCCCACCAGGCGGGCGGCGAGGTAGGACTCGAGCTCGTCGATCTTCACACGCTCCTGCTCCATGGAGTCGCGCTCGCGCACGGTGACGGAGCCGTCCTCGAGGGAGTCGAAGTCGTACGTGACGCAGAACGGGGTGCCGATCTCGTCCTGGCGGCGGTAGCGGCGACCGATGGCACCGGACTGGTCGTAGTCCACGTTCCAGTTGGCGCGCAGCTTGTTGGCCAGCTCCTGGGCCGGGGTGGACAGCTCTTCCTTCTTGGAGAGCGGAAGAACGGCGACCTTGACCGGCGAGAGGCGGCGGTCGAGGCGCAGGACGACGCGCTTGTCGGTGCCACCCTTGGCGTTGGGGACCTCTTCCTCGTCGTAGGCATCGACGAGGAAGGCCATCATGGAACGGCCGAGGCCGGCGGCCGGCTCGATGACGTAGGGGATCCAGCGCTCGCCGGTGGTCTGGTCGAAGTAGGACAGATCCTCGCCGGAGCCCTCGGAGTGGACGCGGAGGTCGTAGTCAGTACGGTTAGCAACACCCTCGAGCTCGCCCCACTTGGAGCCGGTGAAGCCGAAGGCGTACTCAACGTCGACGGTGCGCTTGGAGTAGTGGGAGAGCTTTTCCTTGGGGTGCTCGTAGAGGCGGAGGTTCTCCGGGTCGATGCCCAGGTCGACGTACCAGTTGTAGCGGTCGTCGATCCAATACTGGTGCCACTCTTCGTCCTCGCCCGGCTTGACGAAGAACTCCATCTCCATCTGCTCGAACTCGCGGGTACGGAAGATGAAGTTACCCGGGGTGATCTCGTTACGGAAAGACTTGCCGATGTTGGCGATGCCAAACGGCGGCTTCATGCGCGAGGAGGTGAGGACGTTTTTGAAGTTGACGAAGATGCCCTGGGCGGTCTCCGGGCGCAGGTAGTGCAGGCCTTCCTTGTCATCGACGGGGCCGAGGAAGGTCTTGAGCAGGCCGGAGAAGGCCTTGGGCTCAGTCCAGTTGCCCGGCTGGCCGGTCTCCGGATCGTTAATGTCAGCGAGACCGTTGGGAGCAGGGTGGCCGTGTTTCTCCTCGTAGGCCTCGAGGAGGTGGTCAGCGCGGTAGCGCTTGTGGGTGTAGAGGGACTCGACGAGCGGGTCAGTGAAGACCTCGACGTGGCCGGAGGAGACCCACACCTGGCGCGGCTGGATGACGGAGGTGTCGACGCCCACGACGTCCGAGCGAGACTGGACCATGTGGCGCCACCACTGGCGCTTGATATTTTCCTTGAGCTCGACACCCAGCGGGCCATAGTCCCATGCGGAGCGGGAACCGCCGTAAATCTCGCCGGCCTGATAGACCAGGCCGCGGCGCTTGCACAGGCTAACAACGGTGTCGATGACGGATGCCATGATTCCTTTTACACTCCTACGGATCGGATTCGCGGTTGAGGGCGAATCGTCGGACGCTTGCAATAGCCTCCTATCCTAGCCTGTACGGGGGCGGACCGGCAGGAAGGGGTGGAGGGAAACAGTGCACGTTCCTAACACTATGGGTGAAATGCGTAAACATTATCCCTAGCCGCAGGTGAATAACACCATTGAGAAAGAGTGGAAAAATTCACCCAGACTTTTCCAATGTCCCACAGTAACTTCCCAGCTAGGGCAAGTATGCACAAAAATGGTCTATTGATATAGTGTCTAGGTCATACACGTCGACGGAGGATTTACCGTGCCCAACACACTACCCACTGCAGACGAGCTGAAGAACGCTGAGCATCTGTTCAGCGCACTCGACTCGCCGCTGCGTCTGCGTATCCTCATCCTGCTGGCCGATCGCGGCCACTTCGTCCACGAGCTCGTGGGCAAGTTGGAGAAGTCGCAGCCGCTTATTTCCCAACACCTGCGCGTGCTCAAGTCCGCGGGTCTCGTGCGCTCCGAGCGCTCGGGCCGCGAGGTCATTTATTCACTGTCCTCGCCGAAGTCAATCCGCCTTATCACCACGGCCGCAAAGCTCGAAGAAGAGCTCATGGCAGCAAGCGAGAACTGATTTTCAAGTTATATGCGTTAAGATAACCGTATGACTGTGCAGTCCAATATTCCGAAGCTGGGTGCGCGCAATACGAAGCAGCGCACTGCCGTCGTCGAGGTTCTTCGCGAGATGGATAAGTTCGCTTCGGCCAAGGACATTCACCAGGAGCTGCAGGCGCACGAGGCCAAGGTGGGTCTTACCACCGTCTACCGCACCCTCCAGTCCCTGTCCGAGATCGACGCAGTGGACGCGCTTCATATGCCCACAGGTGAGACGCTCTACCGCCACTGCGAATCGAGCCACCATCACCACCACCTCGTATGCACCAAATGCGGCCGCACCGAGGAAATCGATGGCGGCCCCATCGAGGCCTGGGCAAAGGAAATGGCCAGCAGGTTCGACTTCGAACTCACTGGCCACGACGCCGAGGTCTTTGGCATCTGCGCGCAGTGCCGCGCAAAAGCAGCTTAACGCTAATTCTTTTTGACGCCGCCGAAGCGGCGGTCGCGGCGGGCGTATTCCTCGACCGCGGCGAAGAGATCCTCCGGCGTGAAATCTGGGAAGAGCTTGTCCTGGTAGACCATCTCCGCGTACGCGGACTGCCACAGCAGGAAGTTGGACGTGCGCTTCTCGCCGGAGGGGCGCAGGAACAGGTCTACGTCAGGCATCTGCGGGTCGTAGAGATACTGCGCGATGGTCTTCTCATTGATGGCGCTGGGCGCCAGCTGACCGGATTGGATATCAGTGCCGAGCTTGCGGACGGCATCGACAAGCTCGGCGCGGCCGCCGTAATTGACGCACATGGCGAGTGTCATGCGGGTGTTGTCTTTGGTGAGCTCTTGGGCGGCCTCAAGCTCTTTGATGACGCTGCGCCAGAGGCGGGGGCGGCGGCCAGCCCAGACGACGCGGACGCCGCGCTCGTTGAGCCAGTCGCGCTGGCGGCGGATGACGTCGCGGTTAAAGCCCATGAGGAAGCGAACTTCCTTGGGGCTGCGGCGCCAGTTCTCCGTGGAGAAGGCGTAGGCGGACAGGTACGGGATACCCATGGCAAGGCAGGCGTCGACCGCGTCGAGGAGGACCGCCTCTCCCCTCTTATGACCTTCCGTGCGCTCCATGCCGCGCTCTTGGGCCCAGCGCCCGTTGCCGTCCATGACGAGGGCGATGTGTTTGGGGAGGAACTCCGCGGGGATCTCGGGCGGAGTGAGGACTCGGTTGGGGTCAGGCGTAATCACCCGCCCAATCTTACTCGACTCGCTATTGGTCCATGACCGCCAGTGCGGTCACTTTGCGCTCGATGTGCCACTGGAGGTGCGCAATGGCGAGCCGGTGGCCTTCCGCTTCCTGTACGGGTGTGGGTGTGCTGGAGTGTCCGTGCGCAAGTAGCCAGAGGTGATGGAGGGTCTCCGGGTCGACCTCGGCGGCGCCGGGCGGGCGGCATTCGTGGCAGGCGGCGCCGCCGATGGCCGGGTGGAAGGCGTGGTGCGGGCCGGGTTTGCCGCACTGGGCACAGTCGAAGAGGCTCGGCGCCCAGCCGGAATGGGCCATGGCTTGAAGGAGGAAGCGGTCGAGGACGCGGGTGGGCGGCTCGTGTTGGAAGTCGCGGAGGGCGGCGACGAGGGCCTCATAGAAGTAGGGGTCGGTGTCGAGGGCGAGTTTCTCGGCGGCCTCGAGGGCGGCGCAGGCGGCGGTGTAGCGCTCGTAATCGTCGATGATGTGCGCGCCGTAGTAGCCCACGGTGTCTGCTTGGGAGATAGTGTGGAGGTTGCGCCCCTCGTAGAACTGCACGTCGAGGTCGACGAAGTGCTGAAGGCGCGAGCCGAAGCGGGACTTGGCGCGGCGCACGCCCTTGGCGACGGCGCGCACGAGTCCATGGTGGTGCGTGAGCAGCACGATAATGCGGTCGGCCTCGCCGAAGTCGTATGTGCGGATGACGACGGCGCGATCCCGGAAGTTGGGGCGACCGCCGCTGCTTTTCGGGCGCGAGGTACGAGCGCCCGCGCCTGTGGGCTTAGAAGCCAAGGCGTCCCAGGAATTTCGGGTCGGACTGCCAGTTCTTCAGGACCTTGATGCGCAGGTCGAGGAAGACGTTTTGGCCGAGCAGCGCGATGATCTTCTTGCGGGACTCGCCCATGATGCGGTTGAGGCGGCGGCCGTCCTTGCCTTCGATGATCTTCTGCTGGCCGGGGCGCTCGAGGTAGATGATCGCATGGATGTTGAGGACGCCGGGGCGCTCGGGGTTGGGCAGCATTTCGTCGATGCCCACGGCGACGGAGTGCGGGAGTTCGTCCTTGAGGCCGGCGAGAGCAGACTCGCGGATGAGCTCGGCGATGCGCTCTTCCTGGCGCTCGTCCGTGACGTGGTCGTCCGGGTAGAACTTGGGGCCTTCGGGCAGGGCGTCGCGGATAACACCGACGAGGTCTTCGACCTGGGTGCCGTCCTTGGCGGAGACGGGGATGACCACGGCGTCAGGGTCGTGCTCGGTGAGCAGCTCGTGGAGGGCGAGCAGCTGAGCGCCGACCTGGTCACGGGAGCCCTTGTCGAGCTTGGTGACGATACCGATGATCTTCGTCTTCGGGGCGACCTCACGGACGTTGTCGAGGATCCAGCGGTCGCCGGGGCCGATCTTCTCGTCGGCGGGGATGGTCAGGCCGATGACGTCGACGTCGGCGTAGGTGTCTTTGACGATCTCGTTGAGGCGCTCGCCCAGCAAAGTGCGCGGGCGGTGGAGGCCTGGGGTGTCGACGACCACGATCTGGCAGTCCTCGCGGTGGACGATGCCGCGGATGGGGCGACGGGTGGTCTCCGGCTGGTTGGCCGTGATGGCAATCTTCTCGCCCACAATGGCGTTGGTGAGCGTGGACTTGCCGGTGTTGGGGCGGCCTACAAATGACACGAACCCAGAGCGGAAGCCCTCGGGCGTGTCGGTGTAGTCGCGGTAATCAAGTGCTGCCTCGTCGGGCAGGTTCTCGAAGGCGGCGTCAAAGTTGTCTGCAGGAGTGGCTGCGGGTTTGTCGGCCGGGTTCGATTCGTGAGGGTCTGTATCGTTCATCGTGCCCACATCATACCCGCTCGGCGGGGGTTTTCACGATCCCTGCTAGAGATCCTCGACGTCGGTGACGGAGAACTGGAGCTGCGGGTGCTCGAAGTAGTCCTGGGCAGCGATGAGGCACAGCTCGTCCGACTCGGCCTCATAGGTGACGTTGAGCAGGTCCCAGACGGAGGACGCGGTGGCCTTGAGCGCGGCCTTCGCGTCACGAGTCTTGGCGTAGTGGCCGGTAAAGAGCGCGGCGGTGACGTCGCCGGAGCCGTTACGCTTGAACGGCAGGCGCGGGGTCGCAACGATAAAAGCGCGGTCGCCGTCCACGGCGAGCATCTCGATGGAATCCTCCGGGGTCTCCGGGCGGTTGACGGAGGTCACGAGCACGGTGCGGGGGCCGATCTCCTGGGCGACCTTGACGGCCTCGAGGGTCTGCTCAAGGGTGCCGGTCTCGTGCTCGGTGAGGTAGCCCAGCTCAAACTGGTTGGGCGTAATGATGTCCGCGACGGGAACCACCTTGTCGCGCAGCAGCGGCGGGATCTCGTCCGAGACGAAGCAGCCGGACTTCGCGTTGCCCATGACCGGGTCGCACGCGTAGAGGGCGTTGCCGTTGACGGCCTTGATGCGGCGCACGGCGTCGACGATGGCGCCGGCGATGTCCGAGCCGCCCTGGTAGCCGGAGAGGATGGCATCGATCTTGGGGAAGGCGCCGCGCTTCTCGATGCCGTCGACAATCGAGGTCACCTCGGTGCCCGGAATCATCGGTCCGCCCCAGTCACCGTAGCCGGTGTGGTTGGAGAAATTCACCGTGTGGATGGGCCACACCTCGTGGCCTGCGCGCTGAAGCGGGAACACTGCGGCGGAGTTGCCGACGTGGCCGTAGGTGACGTGGGACTGAATCGACAGAATATTCATGGGGCTTATTGTGCTACGAAGCACGGACGCGTACCAAGTATTTGGCGAATTACTTGTCGGTCTTCGTTGTCTCCTCCCCCAGGGCGGCGCCGATGAGGCCGGTGAACAGCGGGTGCGGGCGAGTCGGGCGCGACTTATACTCCGGGTGCGCTTGGGTGGCGACCATGTACTTGTGGTCGGGGTACTCCACGAACTCGACGAGGTTGCCGTCGGGCGAGGTGCCGGAGAAGACGAGGCCGGAGCCCTCCGTGATCTGCTCCTTGTACGCGTTGTTGACCTCGTAGCGGTGGCGGTGACGCTCGGAGACCTGCGTGGTGCCGTAGGCCTGGGCGACCGCGCTGCCCTCGGCCAGGACGGCCGGGTAGGCGCCCAGGCGCATGGTGCCGCCCAGATCTGCCTCGCCGGCCACGGCCGCTTTCTGCTCGGCCATGGTGGCGATGACTGGGGTGCTGGTGGTGGGGTCGAACTCGGTGGAGGAGGCATCGGAAAGCCCGGCGTGGTGGGCGGCCTCGAGCACCATGGACTGGAGCCCCAAGCACAGGCCGAGGAAGGGCACGTCGTTCTCGCGGGCGTAGGTCACGGCGGCCAGCTTGCCTTCGATGCCGCGCACGCCGAAGCCGCCGGGGACGATGATGGCATCGAGGTCCTCGAGCTCGCTCGTGTCCTCGGCGATGGTGTCAGCGGCAATCCAGCGGACGTTGGCCTTGGCGTGGAAGGCGAAGGCGGCGTGGCGGGTGGCCTCGGCCACGGAAAGGTAGGCGTCCGGCAGGTCGATGTACTTGCCCACGATACCCACGGTGACCTCGCGCTGGGGGTTGTGGACGCGGTCGAGGAGGTCGCGCCACTGCGTCCAGTCCACGTCGCGGAAGGGCAGGCCCAGCTTACGGATGACGAAGGTGTCGAGATGCTCGCGGTAGAGGACCTCCGGGATGTCGTAGATGGACGGGCTATCCGGGCAGGAGGTCACGCCCTCTTTCTCGATGTCGCACATGAGCGCAATCTTGGCCTTGAGCGGGGCCGGGACCTCACGGTCGCAGCGCAGGACCACGGCGTCCGGCACGATGCCGATGCCGCGCAGCTCCGCCACGGAGTGCTGGGTGGGCTTGGTCTTGAGTTCCCCGCTCGGCGCGAGGTACGGCACGAGGGAGCAGTGGATAAAGAAGACGTTGTCGCGGCCCACGGTGTGGCGGACCTGGCGCACGGCCTCGAGGAAGGGCTGGGACTCGATGTCGCCCACGGTGCCGCCGATCTCGCTGATGACGACGTCCGGGGTGTTGCCCTCGGCGTCCGGTTCGCTCATCGCGATGACGCGGGCCTTGATTTCGTCCGTGATGTGCGGGATGACCTGGACGGTCTTGCCCAGAAACTCGCCGCGACGCTCCTTGGCGATGACGGTCGAGTACACCTTGCCGGTGGTGACGTTCGCGTTCTTGGTGAGGTTGCGGTCGAGGAAGCGCTCGTAGTGGCCCAGATCCAGGTCGGTCTCGGCGCCGTCCTCGGTGACGAAGACCTCGCCATGCTCGAACGGGTTCATGGTGCCCGGGTCCACGTTGAGGTACGGGTCGAGCTTTTGCATGGTGACGGACAGGCCGCGGGCGGTGAGCAGCTGGCCCAGGCTGGCGGCGGTGAGCCCCTTGCCCAGCGAGGAGACAACGCCTCCGGTGACGAAAATGAACTTAGTCGGCGTAGCAGACATGGGGGTCCTCCTTGACGGAGACGGACCTGCGTGTACCGCGAAAAATGCGACATCCCGCAGGTGAACTATTTACCTACGGGATTTCAGGATAACACGGAACGTGAAAATTCAACAATAAGAAGACAGATATTACTCCCCAGACAGATATTACTCCCCGTGCGGCTCCCCCACCGCCGGAATCCCACCACCGGGCACCTGCTTGTCCAGGTTCGCGCGCTCGGCGGCGTCCGGGAAGGCCTTAGGGCCGGAGGGCTTCGGTTGGAAGCTCAAGCCGCGTTCCTTCACGTCGTCGTACCAGTCCGCGAGCAGCTCGTTCTGGAGGCCGAACATTTCCTTCTCTTCGGCTGGCGTCGCGTGGTCGTAGCCCAGCAGGTGGAGGCACCCGTGGACGGTGAGCAGGGCCAGCTCGTGTCCCAGCGAGTGGCCGGCGGCCGTGGCTTGACGCTGTGCGAACTCGGGGCAGAGCACGATGTCGCCCAGCATGGCGGGGCCGGGAGCGGCGGCATCGGGACGCCCGCCCGCAGCCCCCGGGGTGATCTCATCCATGGGGAAGCTCATGACGTCGGTCGGGCCGTCGAGATCCATCCAGCGCACGTGCAGATCCGCGATGGTCGCAAGATCCACGGCGGTGATGGTGCACTCCGCGTCCGGGTTCACGTCCATGCGGCCGAAGGCGTAGGAGGCAACGTCGATGAGCATTTCTTCGTTGACGCCGTCGTAGCCGCACTCGTTCAAAAACTCGATGCTCATTCTTGGTCCTTCTTCCGTTCTTGCTCTGCGTCGAAGCGATCGTAGGCACCCACAATGCGACCCACAAGCTGGTGGCGCACCACGTCGTCGGCGCCCAAGTCCGCGAAGTAGATATCGTCAATGCCGTCGAGGATGCGGCGCACGATGCGCAGGCCAGAGACATGACCGCGCGGGAGGTCGACCTGTGAGATATCGCCAGTGACCACGATCTTTGAGCCGAAGCCCAGGCGCGTCAAGAACATCTTCATCTGCGCAGGCGTGGTGTTCTGCGCCTCGTCAAGGATGACGAAGGCGTCGTTTAACGTGCGGCCACGCATGTACGCCAGCGGGGCGACCTCGATGATGCCGGCCTCCATGAGCTTGGGGATGATCTCCGGATCAAGCATGTCGCGCAGCGCGTCGTACAGCGGGCGCAGGTACGGGTCGATCTTGTCGTTCAAGGTGCCCGGCAGGAAGCCGAGCTTCTCCCCCGCTTCCACGGCCGGGCGGGTCAAAATAATGCGCGAGACGTCCTTATTGTGCAGCGCCTGCACGGCCTTCGCCACGGCGAGGTACGTCTTACCGGAACCGGCCGGGCCAATACCGAAGACGACCGTGTTGTTATCGATGGCGCGCACGTACTCGGACTGGCCGACGGTCTTAGGCCGCACGGTCTTGCCGCGGCGCGAGACAATATCCGCGGCGAGCGCCGCGGAGACCGACTGCGGGGCCTCGACGGCGACCATCTTCACGGCGTGCTTGACCGTCTCCGGGGAGATGGTGTGGCCGCGGCGCGCGATAGACTCGAGCTCGTCGAGAACCTTGGCCGCACGCGCGACCTCGTAGTCCGGTCCCGTGATGGTCACGGTCGTCCCGCGTGCGAAAAGGTCCGCATCGAGCTGATTGTTGAGGACCCGCAGGTTGGCATCCGCCGTGCCCAGCACGGCGGCGACATAGGCGGAGTCCACCTCTATCTTCTGAGTGATAATTGGCACGAGTCCCAATCTACCAGCGCGAGGTCCGCACCCCGATGGCGGCCAAGGCCACCATTGCTGCCGATGCCGTCCGCAAGACCTCCGGCCCCAGCTTCACCGCCGTAGCCCCCAGCTTAGCCAGCTCTGTGCTGCCGATGCCGCCCTCCGGCCCGATGAGCAGGTACACCGTTCCTTGTAACTCGACATCGCGCAGCGATGTCGTTGCGTCTTCGTGGAGGACGTAGGCAGTCTCGCCATTGATGAGCTCGGCGACCTGTGCGGTGCTTAAGGGACCGGTGACCTCGGGCACGCGCGCCCGGCGCGACTGCTTGGCGGCAGCGGTCGCCGCAGACTGCCACTTGGCGAGCGCCTTGGGAGCCTTCTTCGCGTCCCACTTGGCGATGCACCGGTCCGCCTGCCACGCGATGATCCCATCCGCGCCGGCCTGCGTCGCGAGGTCGACGGCAAGCTCGGCGCGCTCGGACTTGGGGATCGCCTGGATGACAATGACCTTGGGGTCAGGCTCGGGGATGGTCTCGATCTCGTCGACGCGCGCGACGAGCGCGTCCTTGCCGCGCACCTCGGTGACGGTGACTGTGGCGAGGCGCCCGGCGGCATCGGCAAGCTGGATGCGCTCGCCGGGCGCGACGCGCTTGACGGTGACGGCATGGCGGCCCTCGGGCCCGGAGAGCTCAACGATATCACTCTCGCTCGCGCCAGCGAGCGATTCTACGCGGAAGACGGCAAGGCTCATTTAGCGGCGGAACCTTGCGCGCAGGCGGTCGAAGAAGCTGTCTTCCTCGTCCTCGGTGTGGATGGCGGTGGTGTGCTCGGTGCGGTCGCGGACCTCTTCGAGCAGCTCGCGGGACTTGGAGTCGAGGTCGGTAGGCACGACGACGTCGACGTGCGCGAGCAGGCGGCCGCGGCCGTCCGTGCGCAGGCGCGGCATGCCCTGGCCCTCGACGGAGATTGTCTGGCCCGGCTGCGTGCCCGGCTCGATCTCGACCTCGAGGTCCGTGCCGTCGAGCTGCGTGACGGTGAAATTCGTGCCCAACGCCGCGTCGACCATGGGGACGCGGACCGTGACGTGCAGGTCGTCCGCGTCACGCTCGAAGACGGGGTGGCGCTGCGTATGGACCTCAACGAAGAGGTCGCCAGCCGGGCCGCCGCCGTGTCCGACCTCGCCCTGGCCCGACATGCGAATGCGCATGCCGTCGCCGATGCCAGCCGGGATATTGATGGTGAGGTCGCGGCGCTTCTTTACGCGGCCGTCGCCACCGCAGTGGCCGCAGGGGTCCTTGATGACTTCGCCGTAGCCCTGGCACGTCGGGCAGCGGTGGGAGGTCATAACGTTGCCGAGGAAGGAACGCTGGACCTCCTGAACCTCGCCGGCGCCGTGGCAGGTCTCGCAAGTCACGGGCTTGGAGCCGGACTCCGAGCCGGAGCCGTGGCACGTATCGCAGAGCACGGCCGTGTCGATGGTGACGGGCTTCTTCGCACCAGCAAACGCCTCTTCGAGCGTGATCTGGGTGCGCAGCAGCGCATCCGAGCCCGGCTGCACGCGCGAACGCGGGCCGCGAGACGCCGCGCCGCCACCGAAGAACTCGGCAAAGATGTCGCCCAGGCCGCCGGTATCGAAGCCGCCGGCGAATCCGCCGCCAGGCATGGACCCGCCCTGCTCCATGGGGTCGCCGCCGCGGTCGACAATCTGGCGCTTCTGCGGATCAAGCAGGACCTCCTGGGCGAGCGAGGCCTCGCGGAACTTCTCCGCGGCCTCCGCGTCGTCCGGGTTGAGATCCGGGTGGTACTTGCGCGCTAGCTTGCGGTAGGCCTTCTTAATCTGTTGATCGGTAGCGTCTTTGTCCACGCCGAGAATGCCGTAATAATCACGAGCCACGGGAAATTACCAGTCCTTTACTCAATCGTCTTCGGGGATCGTTGCGAGTTTACTCGCCCGCCACGATGTCACTCACATAGCGTGCAACAGCAGAAACCTTGGAAATTGTTCCCGAATAGTCCATAAACGTCGGTCCCACGACGCCCATGCCGCCCAGCGCCGCGCCGTCAGTGCCGTACGCGGTGGCGACGACGGACGAGCCGCGCAGGCGATCCTCCTCATGCTCCTCGCCGATAACGACCGAGACGTTGCCCAGATCCGGGACCTTGGACAGCAGCTTGAGCACGACGACCTGCTCCTCGAGGGCCTCGATGATCCCGGGCAGGCGCTGCGGGAAGTCGCGGGCCACGCGCGTGAGGTTCGAGGCACCCGCAATGATGAGCCGGTCCGCGGGGTGCTCGACGAGCGTTTCGATGAGCGTCGTCGCACAGTTGAGCACATGGCCGCGCAGGTCGAGCGGCGCGTGCTCGGTAAGCTGCGCGAGCTCCACGGAGGCCTCGTCGAGCGTGCGGCCCTCGAGCGCCTGGTTGAGCAGGTCGCGCAGGCGCGCGACGTCGTCCGGCTCGATGATCTGGTCGAGCTCGACGTTACGCTGGTCCACGCGGCCGGCGTCCGTGATGAGCACGAGCAGCAGTCGCACCGGGGAGAGCGCCACGACCTCGCAGTGCTTGACGCGCGAGACCTTGAGGTTCGGCATCGCGACGACGGCGGCTTGCTTAGTGAGCTGCGCGAGCAGCCGCACGGAGCGGCGCAGCACGTCTTCCAAGTCCACGCCGTTCTCGAGGAAGTGCAGGATGGCCTGGCGCTCCGGCTTGGACAGCGGCTTGACGTCGTGGAGCGTGTCGACGAAGTGGCGATAGCCCGCCTGGGTGGGCACGCGCCCTGACGAAGAGTGCGGCTGCGTGATGAGCCCGGCGTCCTCGAGGACCGCCATGTCATTGCGAATGGTCGCCGAGGACACGCCCAGCTGGTGGCGCTCGAGCAACGCCTTGGAGCCCACTGGCTCCTGGCTCGCAATGAAGTCCGAGACGATGGCGCGCAGGACCTCGCGGCGCCGCGCTTCGGTTGAGGTAGACATGCCCGTTAGTGTACTTCGTCGCCTCGTTCCTCGGCGACGAGCAAGTCGGTGATTATGCCGTCAGCGAGCAGGCGGCCTTCCTTTGTTACTCGCAGGCGACCGCCTGCGAGTTCGAGGAGGCCGCTGTCGATGAAGCGGTCACGGGTCTGCGTCGCGTTGTCGCTTATCCAGTCCGCCGGGATGCCCTCCCGCAGGCGCAGGCCGAGCATCACCTTTTCCTCGTGGCGTTCCTCCGGCGTGAGCGTCTCTGATTCTTTGATGGGCAGCTCGCCGTGCGCGAGGGTGTCGACGTAGCGGCGCGGATGCTTGACGTTATAGAAGCGCTCGCCGTCGAGGTGCGAGTGCGCGCCGGGGCCGGCTCCCCACCAGTTGCCATCGACCCAGTAGATGCGGTTGTGCTGGCACTCCCCGCCGGGCTTCGCCCAGTTGGAGACCTCGTACCACTGAAAACCTGCGGTTTCCAGAGTCTCGGAGATGAACTCGTAGCGGCGCGCGAGGACGTCCTCGTCCGGCGCCGGCAGCAGCCCCTTCTTCACCTTGCGGGCCATGCGGGTGCCGTCTTCGACGATGAGCGAGTACGCGGAGACGTGGTCGACGCCGGTCTCAAGGACACGGTCCAGGGTTTCTTTGACCTCGTCATCCGTTTCCGTGGGCGTGCCGTAAATCATGTCGAGATTCACATGCTCGAAGCCTGCGTCTTTCGCCTCACGCGCGGCGTCGAAGGCGCGGCCGGGCGTGTGGACGCGCTCAAGGATTCTTAAGACGTGCGAAGACGCGGACTGCATGCCCAGCGAGATGCGCGTGAAACCGGCGTCGCGGAGCGCCGCGAAGTACTCGGGGCTCGTGGATTCGGGGTTCGACTCGGTCGTCACCTCGGCGCCGGGCTGGAGCCCGAAGGTGTCCTTGACCTTGTTCACAATGCGTGCAAGGCCTTCCGAGCCAAGCAGGGAGGGAGTGCCTCCGCCGATAAAGACGGTATCGGCACGCTGAGGCGCGCGAGCAGCGGCCAGCTCAAGTTCGAGGTCGAGCGCGTCGAGGTAGGCGCCGATGAGTTCGGTGCCCCCTAATTCATTCGGCGTATAGGTATTGAAGTCGCAATATCCGCAGCGTGAAGAACAAAACGGGACATGGATATAAACGCCAAACGGAGGATTCATAGCGTTTTAGCCTAGCGTGCGTGTACGCTATTTCTCATCTTTTAATCTGCTACCTGAAGAAAGGCACTACCGAGGTGGAACCTCCGAGTCGAAGTCCCCGTTTCCTGAAGCTTAGGAGCGGGGTCTAGCCATGTGGACTGCAATCGGCATGATTGTCCTAGGCATTGTTGTCATTGGCATCATCATCGCGTTTAACGCGTATTTCGTGGCCCAAGAGTTTGCGTTTATGAACGTGGACCGCGCGCAGCTGCGCACCATGGCGGCACAGGGGGATAAAAAAGCAGAGCGCGCGCTCATGCTCACCCACCGCACCTCGTTCGTGCTCTCCGGCTCGCAGCTGGGCATTACGGTCACCGGCCTGTTGGTGGGTTATATCGCAGAGCCCCTCGTGGGCAACGGCCTGGGCGAGCTCCTCGGCGGCGTGGGCATCCCGCGCGCGGCGTCGGTGACCGTCGGCACCGTGGCAGCACTCGCCTTGTCGACGGTGGCGTCCATGGTCTTCGCGGAGCTGTTCCCGAAGAACTACGCGCTCGCCACGCCCATGAAGGTAACGATGGGCATTACCAACTCGACGAGCTGGTACTTGCGCATCTTCGGCCCGCTCATCCACTTCTTCGAGTACGCCTCCAACGGCCTGCTGCGTCTGTTCCGCATTGAGCCGGTCGAGGACCTCGATTCCTCGGCGACGACGGAAGACTTTGAATCCATCGTGGACAACTCGCACGAGTCTGGCACCCTGGACGAGAACACGTACATGGTGCTCGACCGTCTGCTCGACTTCCCGGAACATGACACGGGCCACGCGATGATTCCGCGTTCGCGCGTGGACGTTGTCGACCCGGACACCACGCTGGGCGAGGTGCGCGAGATGATGGCTGAGAACCACACGCGCTACCCCGTCATCGATGACGAGCACAATCCGATTGGCGTCGTGCACCTCTATGACGTGCTCGAATCGACACTGCCTTCCGACGCACACGTCACCACGCTCATGCGCGAGGCCGTCGTCGTGCCGGAGCTCATGGACCTGCCGGACACGGTGAAGGAGCTGCGCGATTCCTCCGAGAAGCTCGCGTGCGTCATTGACGAATACGGCGGCTTCATCGGCATCGTCACCATGGAGGACCTCGCAGAGGAAATCCTCGGCGACGTCACGGACGAACACGATCTTGAGGAAACCGAGGAAATCACGGAGACGGACGACTCCCACTGGATCGTGGACGGCGACACGCCCATCGATGAGATCGAGCGCGCCGTGGGCCACGACCTGCCGGATGGCGACTACGAGACCATCGCGGGCCTGCTCATCGCGCAGTCCTCCTCTCTGCCGGAGGAAGGCGAAGAGTTCTCCGTCGAGCTCGAGGCCGAGCCGGAGGACTGGGTCGAGGGCGACGATGCCCCCACCCGCCGCCTCCACATCACCGTCCAGGAGGTCGAGCGTCACGTCCCGTCCTCCCTTGCTCTGGAACTTATCGAAGAGGAGGCCGACAATGACTGATTTGATCATCACCATCCTCATCCTCATCGCGTCCGCGTTCTTCGTCATCATCGAGTTCGCCACCATGGGCGCGCGCCGCAACCGCCTCGAAGAAACCGCGGAGACCTCCCGCACGTCTCGTGCCGGCCTGCGCTCCCTCAACGAACTCACCATCATGCTCGCCGGCGCGCAGCTGGGCATTACCGCCTGCACGCTGATCCTCGGTGCCGTGACCAAGCCATGGGTGCACCACTTGCTCATGCACCCGCTCGAGGCGCTCGGCCTCTCGCTGGGCATCGCGGACGTGGTCGCGTTCATCCTCGCGCTGTTCATCGTCACCTTCATCCACCTCGTCATCGGCGAGATGGCCCCAAAGTCCTGGGCGATTACCCATCCGGAGACGGCGCTGCAGCTCATCGCAGTTCCCGCGCGCGGCTTCATTTGGGTCTTCCGCCCGCTGCTCACGTGGATCAACACCATGGCCAACCACATGGTCCGCGCCGCCGGTGAAACCCCGGTCGACCGGGCGGGTGCGGCTGGCTACGACCCGGAGACGCTGCGCAATCTCGTCGAACACTCCCGCCAAGTCGGCACCATGGACGATGAGTCCGCGAACCAAATCACCGGCGTCATCGAGCTCGAGTCCGCCACGGCCGCCGACATGGCGCGCGCCCACGGTTCCCAGATCGTGCCGCTGCCCGCGGATGCGACGGTCGCCGACCTGCAGCGTCTCGTGACGTCCAAGCACATCATGCGCGTCCTCGTCTTCGACCGCGCCCGCAATGTCCGCGTGGTCCACGTCCGAGACACTCTGCTCGCTTCCCCGGACACGAAGGCGCTCGAGTTCTCCCGCCCCGCCGTCATCGTGACGCCCACCGCCACGGTGCAGCGCACGCTCGATCTCATGCGCGCCCGCGGCGAACAGCTCGTCATGGTCGGCCGCCCGAGTTCCGACAACGCGGCCTGGATCCTCACGTGGGACGACATCATGGGCCAGCTGTGGCCGCAGATTACGGAGCAGCTGGATCAGGCGGCTCCGCCGGCGGCGTCGTAGCCCCTCGAGGCGCACGCGCCGGAGACCTCAAGAGTAAACCAGAAGAAGTGAACCACTCGAAAAATTGATCGAAAACTTCACTTCTTCTGGTTTACTTCTGTTTTGCGTTCACCTCGCTGAGGGCCTGCTCCAGTAGGGCGAGACACTGCTGTGGTTTCGTAAGCAACTGCCGCGGAGAGAAACGCAGCACTCGGTGGCCACGGTTGGTGAGTTCCTTCTCCCGTTTGCGCTCCGCGACGATGACCGACTCTGGGCGCTCACCGTATTTGCTGTCGCCATCGATTTCGACGACAAGCCCGCCAGGCATGAGGAAGTCGACCCGATAGCCATAGAGCGAGACTTGTTCGCGCCAGCTCACTAGGCCGGCAATCTCAGTGTCGAGGAGCAGCGCACGGAAATAAGACTCGTAAGGCGACTCGGTGTCGTTACGCGCAGCGGCGAAAGCCCGACGGGCATGTGCAACTCCTTTGTGCCGTGCTGCACGCGCAATGGCTTTCTGCAAGGCAGAAGGGTGGCCGCCGTTGCTCAAGAAGCAATCCATCGCCGCGAGACCGGCCGCGAAGCCCTCCCAGCACGCAATATCAACGCAGGTACGCGGAGCCGCTGTCACGCGGATGCCATGGAGCTCAACGATATCCTCGGGGAAAACTCGCCGTTTGAGATAAAGAGTGTGGGGTCCCCATGCACCACGCGGACGCCGGCCACCGGAAGGCAACACGACATGGACGCGCTCTTCCTTTGCCGCAATTACCCATAGTCCGTGAACCCGCGCAGCGGAACGCCCCGCGAGCACGCCGCCGCGCAGCTCGCGACCTATGGCCAGCGTGCGGAGATGGTGCTGCTGATAGGCGGGCATCTCCGACCACGCGCCACGCGCCACGGCGTGAGCATTGCCGAGACGCAGGTAGGCGCCGTCAGAGATTCCGTCGATAAGGGGTCTCGAGGCTTTCGGATCTCCGGGGATTCGGATGATTACTTCGTGAAGGTTCATACCTCCTTAGACCGCAGCACGCCGCGAAAGGTTCCGGATAAGGCTCGACTCCCCGCAGCGGAAGAGGGAGTGCTGCGGGGAGTCGAAGAATGTGGGGTTTAAGCCGTCTGGCCCTTCTTACGGGCGGCGGCACGCTTCGCGGCAACCTTGGCCACGATGGCGTTGACGCGGGCGCGTTCCTCGAGGAACGGCGGCGGGTTGTGGCCACGCATGGCGCGGGCATAGGCAGGCTGGGCGTGGACCACGGTGTGGAGCCAGCCCTCGACCGCGGTGGCGACGGACTCGCCGGAGCGGCGGTAGAGCTGCGGGAGCGAGACCATGTCGAGGTTGCGGGCGACGGCATCGGTTTGCTCAAGGACGTACTCGACCATGTCGCGCAGGTAGTCCGTGACGAGGAACGTGCGGCCTTGGAGGGCGTGGGCCATCTCGGAGATGACCTGGGGTCCTTCGAGCGGAAACTTGAGCGTGAGAGTGCGGGCCGTGACGTCGCGTGGGGCTTCGATGTCGAAGTCGCCAGTGACGGCCGCAGAGATGGTGCCGGCGCGTACGCCCGAGACGAGCGCGTGGCGCAGGCCGATGAGTTCGCCTACGACGCGGCCGGAGTCGCGGCGGGCGTCACCCACGATGTCGTGGAGCTCGGCCAGACAGTCGAGGGTGAGTTCGTCGTCCCAGTCTTCGATGGCCTCGATGAGGTGCTCGATGTATTCGACAACCTCGTCGCCGATGTTGTAGAGCTCCTGGGTGAGCTCGCGGTGACGCAGCTCAGCGGCGATTTTGTGCACCCGCGCACTCCTTTCAAGACCTCTAGTAAAGGTTGAGGGTTTTGCTCAACGGGTGAAACTCTATCGGGTGCCGCGCGGATTAACTGTGCGACACTCCGATGGATTTCACAGGAAATCTAACGCTGGTAAATGTGGTCGATGGCATCCGCGTAGCGTTGCGCCACGACGTTGCGCTTGACCTTCATCGTCGGGGTGAGCTCGTTTTCCTCTTCCGTGAGGTCGGTTTCGAGGATGAAGAACTTCTTAATGCCCTCGGCATGGGAGACCGTGGAATTGACCTGGTTGATGGCGTCTTGAATCTCGGCGCGGAGGGTGGCATCGGTAGCAAGCTCCTTCATGGAACGGCCCTCCGGGATGTTGTGAGCCAGGCGCCAGCGAGCCAGGGCGTCGTCGTCGAGGGTGACAAGCAGGCCGATGAATGGCTTGCCGTCGCCCACCACCATCGCCTGGGAGATGAGCGGGTGGGAGCGCAGCTGGTCCTCCATGGGGCCCGGCGAGACGTTCTTGCCGCCGGCGGTGACGATGAGGTCCTTCTTGCGCCCGGTGATGACGACCTTGCCTTCGTCGTTGATTTCGCCGAGGTCACCCGTGTTGTACCAGCCGTCCTGGATGGACTCGGCGGTGGCCTCCGGGTTGTTCCAGTAGCCGTCAAAGACGATGTCACCCTTGATGAGGATTTCACCTTCGTCGTTGATCTTGATGGACACGCCCTCGAGCGGCGGGCCGACGGTGCCGATGGTCTGGTCCACGAAGTCGACGGCGGCGGCCGCGGCGACCTCGGTGAGACCATAGCCTTCATAGACCGGCACGCCCAGGCCTCGGTACCAGTGGAGGAGGTCCGGGCTCATGGCGGAGCCACCGGTAATCGCGTACTTGACGTCGCCGCCCATGGCCGCGCGGACCTTGGAGTAGACGAGCTTGTCAAAGATGGCGTGGCGGGCCTTGAGCAGGCGGGACGGGCCCTCCGGCTGGTCGAGCGCCTTGGAATATTCGATGGCAGTGGCCTCAGCGCGGGCGAAGATGGCCGCCTGCGCCGGGTTCGCAGAGGCCTTCGCAGCCGCGGCGTTGCGGACCTTCTCGAAGACGCGCGGGACGCCGAGAATGAGGTTCGGGCGCGAGCGGGCGAACTCAATCGTGATGGTCGAGAAGTCAGACCAGTGGTTCTGCGAGGCGCCGCCGATGGCCACGGCGAGCGAGACCGCACGGGCGAGCACGTGGGCAAGCGGCAGGAACGTGAGCACGTGAGAACCCGGGACGGCGATGGCGCCGATGGGGTTGGTGAGCAGGCCACGGGCCTCCGCCAACCAGTTGCGGTGGGTGATGATGCAGCCTTTGGGGCGGCCGGTGGTACCGGAAGTGTAGACGAGCGAGGCAAGATCCTCCGTCTTCGTCCCGTGAATGCGCTCCCAGACCTGGTCATCGGAGACCTCGCGGCCCTCGAACTTGAGGGTGGCGATGGCCGAGGAGTTGATTTCGAGCATGCGGCGCAGCTGCGAGGGCGAGCCCTTGATACCCGGCTGGCCGTCCTCGCCGAGGACGAGGTGGCGCATGAGCTCGGAGTGGTCACGGGTCTCGGTAATAGCGAGCACGGCGCCGGAGTCTTCGACAATCCACTGAATCTGGGACAACGAGGAGGACGGGTAAATCGGCACGCTTACGGCACCCGCGGCCCAGATGGCGAAGTCGAGCAGCGACCACTCGTAGCGGGTATTCGACAGCAGGACCACGCGGTCGCCGTGCTCAACACCCGACGCAATGAGGCCCTTGGCCACCTCGAAGACCTCGTCTACGAATTCTTTCGCGGTGACGTTAACCCACTCGTAGTTGGCCGGTCGGGTAAACATGACGCCGTGCGGGCGCGCCTTGGCGGTGTCCATCATGGCGGTGAGACACGTTTCGCCCGGCTCGATGGTAAACGGGGCGGGCGTGGTGGCTTCCTGCAGGGTCATGGGCGAAACTCCTTGTAGCGCGATAAATTTGCTATTCACCACTCTAGCAACGCTTCAAGATGGCACAATCGGGTTCGTGATTAATTATGAGCTGCTAAGCGAACTCGCCGGACGGTACGGCGTCGCCACCGGGTATACCTCCGCGGGCGGCCAGTACATCGTCACCCCAACCTCGTCTATTCTCTATACCCTCACCGCGCTCGGTGTGAACGTGAGCTCCGATCCTTCCGATGAGGAGCTCACGCGCCTGCTCTTCGAGGAGTACCAGACCCGTATGTCACGGCCGCTGCCTGCATGTGTGGTGACGACGTCGGGGCACGAGAAACGCTTCGACGTCCACGTCCACGCGGGCATGGAAGCCCGTGTCGAGATTCGACTGGAGGACGGCGGCACGCGCGAGGTCTACCAGGACGAGAACATGCAGCCGGACGCTGACGTCGCGGGCCAGATGTGGGGCGAGGCCACCTTCCACGTCCCGGGCGACCTGCCGCTGGGCTACCACGAAATTGAACTCGTTTCCGAGGGAATCGCTGCCACATGCCCGCTCATCGTGACCCCCACCCGCCTGTCCACCGTGGACCAGTACCTCGAGCACCCGACCGGCGGCGTCATGGCACAGCTCTACTCGGTGCGCTCCGCCGAGTCCTGGGGCATGGGCGATTTCCACGATCTGGGCGAGCTCGCCCAGACCCTCGCCCACGACGCTGGGGCGGACTTCCTGCTTATCAACCCGCTCCACGCCGCCGAGCCCTTCCCACCGGTCGAGGACTCCCCGTACCTGCCCACCTCGCGCCGCTACGTCAACCCCATCTACCTGCGCGTCGAGGACGTCCCGGAGCTGAACAACCTCTCCCCCGACGAGCTTTCCGATGTCGCCGAGCTCGCCGAGGAATTCCGCGCCCGCAACCAGTCGGCTGGGGAAATCGTGCGCAACGACATCTTCGAGGCAAAGCTCCAGGCCCTCCATGCGATGTTTGGGCACCCGCTCAGCGACGAGCGCGCGGTGGCCTTCGGCGAGTACCAGGCCCGCGAGGGCCAGGCGCTGCGCGACTTCGCCGTGTGGTGCGCGGAGCAGCACCTGGCGCGCGACACGGGCCGCCGCCACGCGATGACGGAAGGCCTCACCGAGCTCACGGATTTCTATGCGTGGCTGCAGTTCCTCTGCGACGAGCAGCTCGCCGCGGCGCAACAGAAGGCGATCGATGCGGGCATGGGCATCGGCCTCGTCACCGACCTCGCGGTGGGCATTCACCCGGGCGGCGCAGAGGCGGTGAGCTTGGCGGATTACCTGGCGCCGGCGGCATCGGTAGGCGCCCCGCCGGACGAGTACAACCAGATGGGCCAGGACTGGTCCCAGCCGCCATGGCACCCTGTCCGTTTGGCGGAGGCGGGCTACAAGCCGTGGCGCGACATGATGGCCACGGTGCTGCGCAACGCCGGCGGCGTGCGCGTCGACCATGTGCTAGGCCTGTTCCGTCTGTACTGGATTCCGCGCATGCAGGCGCCGACGATGGGCGCGTATGTCGCCTATGACTGGGAGGCGATGCTCGGCGTGCTCACGCTCGAGGCCGAGCGCGCTGGCGCGGTGCTCATTGGCGAGGACTTGGGCACGCTCGAGCCGTGGGTCTTGGATGCGCTCGCGTCGCGCGGTGTCATGGGCACGTCCATCGTGTGGTTCGAGCACGCCTCGGACAATGTGAGCGCGCTGGCACAGCAGGACTACCGCGCGCTGGCGCTCGGTTCGGTGGGCACGCACGATCTGCCGCCCACGCTCGCGTACTTGGCTGGCGAGCACATCACGCTGCGCGCCCGCCTGGGCCTGCTCACGCGTCCGGCGGACGAGGAGCTCGCTGGCGAGCGCGAGTGGATGGACCGCGTCCTTGCCGTCGCCGCGCCGGGTGCCGAGACCGAGCGCGAACAGCTCGTGGCGCTGCACAAGTTTATGGCGGGCACGCCGTCGGCGCTCACGTGCACGAACCTCGTGGACATGGTGGGTGACCGCCGCGCGCAGAATATGCCGGGCACGACGCACGACACCTACCCCAACTGGTGCATGCCGCTTACGGATCCGGACGGCAAGCCGGTAATTATCGAGGACCTCGCGGGCCTCGAGCTCTTCCAGCAGGTCGCGGAGGCGTCTAGAAGATAAAGCCGAGCACGGCGGCGATGAAGATCAAAGCGAACATCGCCAGCAGGGTGGGCGCGACGCGGGACTTGGGCAGCGCCCGCTTGCGCTTGACCGGGCGGCGCTCCGGGTCCCACAGGCCCTCGCGCGGATCATTGTTATTCGGCGTCGACATGGTGCTTTATTCTAGCCACCCGGTCAATGCAGAACATGAGCACCCACGCCACAGCGACGAAGGCGGGCACCACCGCCACCGTGAGGATGAGCATCTGCACCGCGATGGGCGCCTCCACCATCCACTGGGAGAAGGCGTCCAGGACCTCGCGCAACCATTCCATGGGGAGCAATTGTAGTCTTTAAGGCATGCACGAGTTGAGCATTGAGGCCCCCAGCGGCACGTTCCGCGGCACCGCGGAAGGCGGAGTCCGCTACTTCCACTCCATCCCCTACTCGCATATCCCGAGTCGCTTCGCGGACGCGGAAAAGCTGGGTGACCAGGGCATCGTCGACGCGCGCGAGCCGCAGCCGGACGCAGTGGCGCTCACCATCACCACACCGGAGGACGCCTGCGACGCCCCCGTCATCGTCTATATCCACGGCGGACGCTTCGAGTCGGGCACCCACGAAGATCCGCGGGCCGAGGGCAGCGCGAATGCACGGGCTGGCATCGTCGAGGTGCAGCTCGGCTACCGCGTGGGCCTGGCGGGACTCGCGAAATTCCCCGAGGACGAGTACTTCCGCTACCGCGCCATCGACGACGCGCAGCTGGGCCTCGAGTGGATCCAGCGCAATATCGAGGCCTTCGGCGGTGACCCCACGAATGTCACGCTCGTCGGTCAATCCGCGGGCGCGACCATCGGTCTGTGGCTCGCGCGCCGGGACCACTACCGCGGCGCGTTCCGTCGTCTCGTCGCGCTCTCGCCGTGCTACCCACGCGAGCCCTTCGAGGCACGCAAGGCCACCCTGCGGCAGATCCTCAAGGTGCCCATTACGCGCGCGGGCCTGGACAAACTCACCGACGAACAACTCGCGGCCGGCTACGCGAAGTTTCGCAAGAAGTTCGGCTTCGACATGGCGCTCGGCCCCTACCCGCTCGACCCGACGCAGCTCGCGGATATTCCCATCGTGCTCGGTTCCACGCGCGAAGAGTTCGCCAACCTCGGCGAGCGTTTCGACCGCGCGCCGTTTCCCAAGGCGATTGGCTGGTATATTGCGCCCAAGTTCGGCATGCGGCGCGAGCGCTTCAGCACGTGGGCAGACCTCGCGGGCACGAAGGGCATTGTGGGTCGGCTCATCGGCGACGGCTGCATCCGCCGCTGGGTCGAACTCGTGGGCCACAACGTGAACACGTGGATGGTCGAATTCGTTCGTGACGGCAACGCCTTGCACTGCCAAGAGCTGCGCCCGCTCTTCGGCGTCACCGAGTCCCCACTCACCGGCTGGCTCCAGCGCCTCGCACGCACCGGCGAGCCGGGCTTCGAGCCGTACCACCCCGAGCACGCCGTGTGGCGCTTCAACCTCGACACCGGCGAGGCGACCACCACGTACGGTGCGCTCGACTACGTGGGACAGGCGTTCCAGGAGGACTAAAACCAAGAAGGCCATGTCACGGTGGCCATAACCGCAGGTCGCCTAAACGAGACGAAAATGAGCGACCAGGGAATATGGCCAACGGGATATGGCCTTTGAGGTCGTAGGGGAATTAGAGGAGCGCGAGCTCCTCCACCATCCACGGACTGAACGCGAAGGGGGTCGCGGCGACAGCGCGGCGCACGTCATCGAGGGGAACCCACGCGTAGGAGTCGATTTCCTCCGGGTTCGGGTCGATGGTGCCCGCGAGCCAAGCGGTGTAGACGGGACAAATCTCGTTTTCTACGACGCCTGAGGAATCAACGGCGCGGTAGCGGAAATCGGGTAGGGCAAGGGCGACATCGGAAAGCTGGGCGCCGAGCTCGAAGGCGGCGCGGCGGTGGACAGCGTCGACGGTGGCCTCGCCGGGGCCGGGGTGGCCGCAGAAGGTGTTGGTCCACACGCCGGGCCACGTCTTCTTCGTGAGCGCGCGGCGGGTGAGGAGCACGTCGTCGCCGCGGAAGACCCAGCAGGAAAACGCGAGGTGCAAGGGGGTGTCGCTGGTGTGGACGGTTGCCTTGGGGGCGGTGCCGGTGGGGTTTCCTGCGTCGTCGCAGAGGACTACGAGTTCCGTCATAGGTTGAGGTTTCCAGTCCACGTCACGTTGCCCATCGTGAGGCGGGCGTTCCACAGGGTGCCGGGGGCGGCGTCGAAGCGGTACTGAAGGTTCGTCGCGGAATGCGCGCCCAGCGGCATGTCGAGGCCCGGCGCGAGGACGTCCGCGTTGGCCTCTGGGTCATACGGGAGGAGCTCGACACGGGTCCAGCCGCCGTTGCCGTCGGCGACCTCGAGGACTGGCTCGGTCACGGCGTCGACAGGCAGGGGCTGGTCGTTGAGGTTCTTGAGCAGCACGGTGAGCACGCTCCCCTGGACGGAGTCGGAGTAGACGCCCTGGAGCTGCCAATCGACGTTCATGCCGTCATCGTGGACGGGGGCGCCGAGGTCCGAGTTGACCTCTTTGTTCTTCACGTCCTGCGGCTGGTAGGCGGGGGTCTCCGAGGTGGTCACGGAAATGTCGTCGCCTGGGTTGAGTCCGGTCTCGCCTGGTTCGAGGATGCTGCACGAGGCGAGGAGGCACGCGGCGGACACAAGAAATGCCACGGTGAGCTTACGCAATGGAGGAACCTTCCGGAATATCGATGAGTGTGCTTCTACCTTAACCGACGCACCGGCCATCTTAGGTAACGGCAAGGTGCAACCGCGCGCGTGCGGTGGCATAGTAGCCGGTTGATGAAACCTCTCGTTCGTATCGTGCGCGGCGCCGCTGCGCTGTGGCCGTATTATCTTGCAATTTTCCTCACCGCCGTGGCCGGCGCGGTGCTGACGCTTATTTCCCCGTTCATTATCCGCGAGGCGACCAACACGATTGTCGACGCCGTGAGCGGCTCGTCCACGGGCGCGCTGCGCACCGTGCTCTGGCTTGCGGTTGCTTTGTTTGCTGCCGATGCCGCTAGAGGCATCGTCGCCAATATCGGCGGCTACTTCGGCGATGTCATGGTCGCGCGGCTGCGTCAGGTGCTCTCCACGCGCTACTTCGCAAAGTTGCTCGCACTGCCGCAGGGTTATTACGACAACCAGGTGACAGGCACGATCATCGCACGGCTCGACCGCTCGATCATGAACATCACGCAGTTCCTGCAGTCGTTTAGCAATAACTTCTTCTCGATGATCCTGCAGATCGTCGCGGTGCTCGTCATCACGGCGTTCTACTACTGGCCGCTCACCATCCTGCTGCTCATCTTGTTCCCGCTGTATTTCTGGCTCACGGCGCTTACCTCCAAGCGCTGGCAGAAGTTCGAGAAGGTCAAGAACGAGCACATCGACGTGGCCAACGGGCGTTTCTCCGAGGTCATCGGCCAGGTGAAGGTGACCAAGTCCTTCGTGGCGGAGACGCGCGAGCTCGCTTCCTTTGCGCACCACTACCGCGGGATCGTGGATACGACGAAGCCGCAGTCGAACTGGTGGCATTCCATGGACACCGCGCGTCAGCTCGCGATGGCGGCGGCGTTCTTTGGCATTCACTGTGTCATCTTCTGGCGCACGCTCTCCGGTGACTTCACTCTGGGTGACATGGTCATGCTCATGCAGCTGGTGACCATGTCCAAGCAGCCGGTGACCATGCTTTCCTGGATCGTCGACACCGGCCAGCGCGCCATCGCGGGCTCGGCAGACTACTACAAAGTCATGGAGGAGGACCTCGAGCCCACGGCGAATGCGTCGCTCGTCAAGGCGATCGAGGCTTCGGACGAACCGACCTTGGACCTGGATACGGCAGAACCGCTGGACGTCACCCCCGGCGCGCCCGTCTTCGACTTCCAGCACGTCGGCTTCGAATACGAAGAAGGCAAGCCCGTCGTCACGGACATCACGTTCACCGCGCCGGAAGGCCACAAGGTAGCGCTCGTGGGCGAGTCCGGCGGCGGCAAGTCGACGCTCGTCAACCTGCTCCTGGGCCTCTACCGCCCCAACTCCGGTAGCATGCACATCCTCGGCCACGACGTCCGTGACCTCACCGCGGCGGAAATCCGCGCCTCCGTGGGCGTCGTCTTCCAGGATCCCTTTCTCTTCTCCGGCACGATTCGCGAGAACATCGCGTACGGCAAGCCGGGCGCGACCGAGGAGGAAATCCTCGACGTGGCCAGGCGCGCCAACGCCCACGACTTCATCATGGCGTTCCCGGAAGGCTACGACACGATCATCGGCGAGCGCGGCCTCAAGCTCTCCGGCGGCCAGAAGCAGCGCGTCTCCGTGGCCCGCGCGATGCTCAAGGACGCGCCCATCCTGGTCCTCGACGAGGCGACCTCGGCGCTCGACACGAAGTCCGAGCGCGTCGTGCAGGCGGGCCTCGACGAGCTCATGAAGGACCGCACGACGCTCATTATCGCCCACCGCTTGTCCACCATCGCGGACGTCGATACCATCATCACGCTGGACCACGGGCGGGTCGCGGAGATTGGTACGCCTGCGGAGCTGGCGGCATCGGGAGGCATTTATGCTGAGCTGCTCGCGCTCACGCAGTCCTCGGCGAAGGAGGACCGCGAGCGGCTCAAGCGCTATGGATTTATTGAGCCAGGATCTGAGGACGATGAGTAGTCTGGGTGCATGCAGTTTCCCAGCCTTGAAGAACTGAAAGCCCGCGGCACCCGCAAGTGGACCGTCTACGGAGACGACGTCCTGCCCCTGTGGATCGCGGAGTCCGATTTCCCCACCGCCCCTCCGGTCATGGAGGCGATCGAGCGCGCGGTAAAGAACGAGTCCTTCGGCTACACGCCGGGCACGTCGACGTTGCCGGAGGAACTCGCCGGCTTCTACAACCGTCGCTTCGGGTGGGAGCCGAACCCGGACTACATCTTCACCATCGGCGACGTCGTGCGCGGCATGCTGCTCGGCGTCCAGTACTTCACCACGCCCGGCTCCCCCGTCGTCGTGCCGGTGCCCAGCTACCCGCCGCTGCTCGAGCTGCCGGAGACCGCCGGCCGCGAGAAGATCGAGACCTCGCTGGACCTGGATGAGATCGAGGCTGCGTTCGCGAAGGGCGCCGGCTCCATCGTGCTGTCCACGCCATTCAACCCGCTCGGCATCGCGTTTGAAAAAGACTGGCTCACACGACTGGTGAACATCGCCGATAAATACGGCGCCCGCATCCTCGCGGACGAAATCCACGCGGGCATTGTCTACGAAGGCACGCACATCCCGCTCGCCTCGCTCTCGGACCGCGTCATCACCGTGACGGCGACCTCCAAGGCGTTTAACGTGGCGGGTCTCAAGTGCGCGCAGATGATCTTCGCCAACGCAGACGACGTGAAGACGTGGCGTTCTCTCACCAGCGTGGCCAAGGACGGCACGGGCACGCTCGGTGTGCTCGCTGCCGAGGCCGCCTACCGTGACGGCGACCCGTACCTGGACGAGCAGCTCGCCATCCTTAAGCAGAACCGCGACTTCGCCGCTGACGCCTTCGCCAAGGCCGGTATCGAGTCCACGCGCCCCGCGGCGACGTACCTCATGTGGCTCACGCTCCCCCAGCTCGGCGAGAAGCCTGCGGCATGGCTGCGCGCGCACGCGAAGGTCGCTGTCAACGAAGGCGTGACCTTCGCGGCCCCGGGGCACGCCCGCCTCAACTTTGCGACCTCCCCGGAGATCCTCCGTGAGGCGGTCGAAAGGATCACGACCGCACTGTAGTCTCACATGATGGGATTGTGTTTCCATACTGAGGATCGCTACTCTGTTGAGTAGTCGATAAGTATTCAAGCCGCGAAAGGATCCCCAATTCCATGGCTTCACCTGTCTCCTCAGGATCTCCCCAAACACCGAGCGCGATGACCGTCGTGGTCGCCTCCCTCATGCTCTTTTCCATGTTCTTCGGTGCGGGCAACCTCATCTTCCCGCCCATGGTGGGGGTTAGCTCCGGCACCAACTTCTGGCCCGCCATCCTGGGCTTCCTCACCGCGGGCGTGCTCCTGCCAGTCCTCGCCGTCGTCGCCGTCGCGATCACCGGTCGCTCCGTGCGCGATATCGCCAACCACGGCGGCTGGCTCTTCGGCATCGTCTTCTCCGCCATGGCGTACCTGGCCATCGGCGCGTTCTATGCCCTGCCGCGTACCGGCGCTGTGTCCATGGAACTGGCGATTACTCCCATGACGGGCTGGGAAGGCACCGCCGCCAACGGCATCTTCAACGCCATCTTCTTCCTCATCGCACTCGCGCTGTCATGGAAGGCCAACTCCATCATGGACACTCTGGGCCGCTTCCTCACCCCGGCGCTGGTGACGCTGCTCGTCGTGCTGATCGCGCTGGCCGCCTTCGCCAATCCGCGCAACCCTGGCACGCCCACTGAGGACTATGCCTCCGGCGCCTTCGCCACCGGCCTGTTCGAGGGCTACAACACGATGGACGCCATCGCGGGCCTCGCGTTCTCCATCGTCATCGTCTCCGCGCTGCGCGGCAAGGGTTTCAAAGCCGGTGCCCCGGTCATCAAGGCGACGGTCGTCTCCGCCGCCATCGCGGGCGTCCTGCTCGCCGCCATCTACCTGGGCCTGGGCTACATCGCGCAGACCATGCCCAACGGCCAGTCCTATGAGTCCGGTTCACAGTTGCTTGCCGATGCCGCCAACTCCACAATGGGCACCGCCGGCCAGGTCGTCTTCTCCGCCATCGTCCTGCTCGCCTGCATGACCACTGCCGTGGGACTTATCACCTCGACCTCGGAGTTCTTCTCCGCCCTCGTGCCGAAGACGACGTACCACCTGTGGGCCATCATCTTCACCGCACTGTCCATCCTCTTCGCGTTCCAGGGCCTGGAGACGGTGCTCTCCATCGCCGTGCCGTTCATCGTCTTCCTCTACCCGCCGGCGATCACGCTCATCGCACTCACCATGGTCCAGCCGCTGGTGAAGAAGCAGGTCATCTTCTACTGGGGCTACCGTCTCGCATTGTGGATGTCCGTCCTGTGGTCCGCACTGAGCCAGCTGGGCATCTTCCCTGACATGCTCGCGCTGTCACCGGGCCAGGACGCTCAGCTGGGCTGGATCGTGCCGACCGTCCTCGCCTTCATCGTGGGCCTGCTCCTCGACTTCGCCACCCGCCGCGGCCGCGCCAAAGACGCCGCCGTGTTGCAGGGTGAGCCCGTGACGGTACCGGAATAAACGTGACGCGGATAGGGTTTTCTAGTAAGTACGCTGTTTACTTTCAAGGAGAATCCATGACCCGCGCCGCACTCTCAGTCCTCGACTTCTGCACCGTCTACGAAGGGGAAACCTACGGCCAGGCCATGGCCCGCTCCGTGGAGCTTGCCCAGCACGCAGAGAAGTTCGGATTTAAGCGCATGTGGTACACGGAGCACCACAACATGCCCACCATCACCTCTTCCAGCCCCGCCGTGCTGATTGCACACATCGCCGCCAACACCCAGTCCATCCGCCTGGGTTCTGGCGGCGTTATGCTGCCCAACCACTCCCCCTACGTCGTCGCCGAGCAGTTTGGCACACTCGCCGAGCTGCACCCCAACCGCATCGACTTAGGCCTGGGCCGCGCACCGGGCACTGACATGCAGACCTTGGGCCGCGCACTGCGCCGCGACTCGCACTCCGCCGAGCGCTTCCCTGAGGACATCAAGGAATTAAACGGCTACCTCACCGGTAAGTCGATCATCCCGGGTGTGCGCGCCATCCCTGGCGAGAACACCAGTATCCCGATCTACATCCTGGGGTCGTCCATGTACGGCGCCTCGCTCGCCGCGAAGCTGGGCCTGCCCTACGCTTTCGCCTCCCACTTCGCACCCCAGCACCTCCAGACCGCGACGAAGTATTACAAGGACAACTACGAGCCGTCCGAGCAGTACCCGGAGCCGTACCTCATCGCCGCCGTCAACGTGCTTGCCGCGGACTCGGACGAGGCCGCCCAGGAAGAATGGGAGAAGGTCTGCTTCAACCGTGTCAAGGCCTTCGCGGGCCGCGGGAAGTACCTCACTGACCAACAGGTCGAGCAGATCGTGGCGTCCTACCAGGGCCAGCAGATCCTCGAGATGCTCAAGTACTCCGCCGTGGGCACCAAGGACGAGGTGCGCGACTACCTCGAGCAGTTCCAGCAGTCCGTGGGCGCCGACGAACTCATGATTTCGCTCCAGTCCACGACGCATGACAGCGTGCTCCACAACATGGAGCTCCTCGCGGAGGCCTGGGACCTCACGTAGTGCTCTACCGCACCTGGGTGAATAATATGCGCAAAAATATGCAAACTGACTTCATTCATTGATGCGTCACGATGTAATATCTAAGCGACCTTTCACTGTTCCACGTGGGTCATTTCTATTCTATTCAGGGGAGAGACCACCATGCCTGGTCGGCGCGAACCGCAGCAGTACCAAAAGATCGCAAGCTTCCTGCGCGGTGAAATTTCTTCTGGTCGCCTCGGTGTAGGCGATGTCCTTCCCAGCGAGGCGGAATTGTGCGAGCAGTTCCAGACCTCGCGCGGCCCCGTGCGTCAGGCGATGGCCGAGCTGCGTTCCGAGGGAACCATCTCCTCGGGCCGCGGCCGCCGTTCCGTCGTGCTGGGCAACTTCAGCTCCGAGTCTTTCGAGGCCTCCTACTCCGCGGCGCAGCGCTACAAGGAAGCTGGATTCACGCTCGAGCAGAAGATTCACTGGCTCGCCCGCCGCCCGGCGCCCCGCGAGGTGGCCGAGGCCCTTGGTGTCAAAGAGGGCGACCCCATCGTCTATATCCACCGCACTCGTCAACGCGCGGGGCAGACGCGCCTCATCCAGGAGGAATACTTCCCGCTCGAGGTGGGACGCCACATCCTCGACTTCGATGAATCAGAGCCGTCACTGCATGCCGTCCTCGCCCGCGCTGGCGTCGAGGTCGACAATCTTTCGCGTCAGCTGCGCGCCCGCCCCGCGACTCCGGAGGAGGCGGAAACGCTCGGCATTGAGGAGGGCTTCCCGGTCTTCGAGGTGACCAATCGCCTCCACAATCACAACGGCGACCCCATCGAGTACGGCGTTTACGTCTTCCCCGCTGACCGTATGCAGATGCAGATGAACGCCATCCGCGGCGCCGGATCCCCCCTGCGCTTCACTCTCCAATCACCCACCGAGTAACTTAATCGGGTATGAAACTACCCTCTCTCGGGGCGGTGGCGCTCGCGTTCACACTCGCGGGCTGTTCCGCCGGGCACACCGCCGTCGTCGAGGCGACCGATACTCCCTCCGTGGTCCTCGCCACCACGGCCGCGGCGACCTCGCTCGACTTCACGACGACCGGCGGCGCCGCCATTCCGGCCGCGCTCATGGGCAACGTCTACGAGACCCTCGTGACCATCGCGGACGACGGCTCCATCCAGCCGGGCCTCGCCGAGTCCTGGGATATCGACGGTACGGAGTACACCTTCCACCTGCGCGAAGCCACCTTCAGTAACGGCGACGCTTTTTCTGCAGAGACCGCCGCGTGGGCGATTAATCATACGCATGAGTGGACGAACGCCCTGGGCAAGCAGCTCGCCGCCGCGCACGCGCGCGCCGTGGACGAGCACACGTTAAAGATCAGCCTGGACGCGCCCTCGGAGTCTTTCTTGTGGAAGCTCGGCACGACCGTCGGCGCCATGCTCCATCCGTCCGGCGAGACCATCGGCACCGGACCGTATACGGTGCGCGCCTTCTCCCCTGGCGAGTACGTCGACCTCGCCGTCAACCGCGACTATTGGGGCGAGTCCGCGCACGAGGACGTCCAGATCCGCTACTTCCCGGATATCGTCTCGTCCGTCAACGCTTTGCAATCCGGCAGCGTCGACATCGTGTGGGCCGTCCAGAATCCGGAGCTCCTCGCCAACTTGCCGGAGGACTACGAGGTCCAGGTGGGTGCCACGAACGGCGAGGTGCTCGTCTCCATGAACAACCAGACCGCGCCCTTCGACGACGTGACCGTGCGCCGGGCCGTCGCCTACGGTGTCGACCGCGAGCTCGCCAACCGCATCCTCTTCGACGGCATGGCGACCGACACCGGCGGCGCCCCCGTAGCCCCCGCGGACCCATGGTTTACCGGGAAAAACTACTACCCGTACGACCCGGAGAAGGCCAAGGAACTCATGGCCTCCGCTGGCGCGGAGGGTACCCCATTGACCATCACGGTGCCCACGCTGCCCTACGCGCAGACGCTAGGCGAGCTGCTCTACTCGCAGCTCACGGATATCGGTTTCGATGTCACGCTTGAGTCCGCGGAGTTCCCTGCACTGTGGCTCGGCCAAGTCATGGGTGCCAAGGACTACCAGATGTCCATCGTCGCGCACGTCGAGCCGCGCGATATCACCACGCTCTTCGGCAGCCCGGACTACTACCTGGGCTACGACAACGCGCACACCCGCGAGCTCTTCGCCGAGGCCGACGCCAAGGACCCGGAGCTCATGCACGACGCCGTCGACCAGATCATGGACGACGCCGGCGCGCTCACCGTCGCGAATATGCCCAATATCGTGCTCTCCCACGGCGTCACGGGCGTCGACGCCAACCAGGTCACGGACGGCATTCGTTTGAAGGAGATCACCCAGTGAAAATCCTCGCTCGCTACCTCGGCACGCTCTTCGCCGCCTCCGTCATCATCTTCGCTCTCATGCGCGCTGTCCCCGGCAACCCGGCACGTGTCGTCCTCGGCGTCAACGCGGACGACGAGTCTGTCGCCGCGCTAACACATGAGCTCGGCCTGGACCGCCCGCTGCTCACGCAGTACTGGGAATGGCTTTCCGGACTGTTCACCGGCGCCTTCGGCACGTCCTTGAGCTCCGGCCAGGACATCACGCCGCTCGTCCTCGACCGCGCTCAGGTCTCGCTCATCCTCGTCCTCGCCGCAATGGCGCTCGCCCTCCTCGGCGCCATCCCCGCCGGCATCTTCCTGGCTCGACGCGACTCGACGGCCGTGTCGGCGCTCACGCAGCTGGGCATCGCCGTGCCGAGCTTCCTCGTCGGTATCCTCCTCGTTGCCGTCTTCGCCGTAAAACTCGGCTGGTTGCCCGCCAACGGCTGGGTCGTGCCGGTCTCGCCGCGCTATCTCGTCTTGCCCGTCATCTCCCTGGCGCTCGTCCAAGGCGCGATGCTCACCCGTTACGTGCGCAGCGCCGTGCGGGAGCAGCTCCACCGGGACTATATGCGCACGGCGCGCTCGCTGGGGGCATCGGAAAGCCAGGCATTGCTGCGGCACGGGCTGCGCAACGCCGCGCTGCCGGTGCTGACCGTCGCGGGGCTGCAGCTCACCACGCTGGTCATCGGCGCGGTAGTCATCGAATCCGTCTTCGTCATCCCAGGGCTGGGCTCCATGCTCCTTGACGCGGTCGCGGTGCGCGACCTCACGACGGTACAGACGCTCGTCATGCTGCTCGTGGCGTTTACGCTCACGGTCAACCTGTTCACGGACGTAGTGTACCGCGTCATCGACCCCCGGATTGGAGCGCGCGCATGAGTCGCACAGGGTGGATTGGCGCGATCCTCGTCGCGCTCACGGTGCTCACGACCGTGGTCGCGTTTTTCTGGACGCCGTGTGACCCGTTCCAAGTCTCGAACCAGCTTGCGGCCTCGCCGTCGGCGGAGCATCTTCTCGGCACCGACCGCTTTGGCCGCGACGAGCTCTCGCGCCTTATGTCCGGCGCGCAGATTACGCTGTCTGTTGCCATCGTCGCGGTGCTCATCGCGGCAGTCATCGGCGTGCCGCTGGGCATCGCGGCGGGCATGGGCTTCCCGCTCATCATGAGGGGCGCGGACCTGCTCCTCGCGTTCCCGGCGCTGCTGCTCGCGATTATCGCGGGCGCGGTGTGGGGGCCGTCGACGCTCACGGCGATGATTGCCATCGGCATCGCAGGCATTCCGTCGTTTATCCGCGTCGCCCGGGCAGGCACGCTGCAGGTCATGCACCAGGACTTCATCGCGGCCGCGCGGATTTCGGGCGTATCCAAGCCGGTCATCGCGGTGCGCCACGTGCTTCCCAATATCGTGAGCCTCATCGTCGTGCAGGCCTCCGTCTACTGCGCGCTCGCCATCCTCGCCGAGGCTGGCCTGAGCTACCTGGGCCTGGGCACCGCTCCCCCGGCCGCCTCCTGGGGCCGCATGCTCCACGACGCACAGACCATGCTCGGCACGCAGCCGCTGCTCGCACTCTGGCCGGGCCTGGCCATCGCGCTCACCGTCTTGGGCTTTAACCTGCTGGGCGATGGCCTGCGCGACCTACTGGATCCGGAGGATCAATGAACGTTCTGGAAGTACGCAACCTCACGATTCCGGGGATCCTCCACGGCCTCACTTTCGAGGTCGGCCGCGGCGAAAGAGTGGGCCTCATCGGCGAGTCTGGTTCGGGCAAGTCGCAGACGGCTCTGTCCATCATGGGGCTCGTTGCGCATTCCGGTGATGTGGAGCTCGATGGAAAAGCCGCCATGGTCTTTCAGGAGCCGCTCTCCGCGTTGGACCCGTTGATGAAGATTTCGCGCCAGCTGCACTATGCCGGCGCGACGCCGGAGTCCCTCAAGGACGTGGACCTCGACCCTGCTGTGGCGAAGCGGTATCCGCATGAGCTCTCCGGCGGACAGCGCCAGCGCGTGCTCATCGCCATGGCGCTCGCGCAGAATCCGGATCTGCTCATCTGTGACGAGCCCACGACGGCGCTCGACGCGACGACGCAGGCAGGCGTGCTCGCTTTGATCGAGCGGCTCGCGGATGAACGTGGCTTCGCGCTACTTTTCATCTCGCACGACCTGCGGGTCATCGACCGCATGACGACGCGCCGGCTGTTGCTCAAGGCGGGCCACTTTGAGTCACTCGAGTCCGAGTATGGCCGCAGCCTCGTGCCGCAGCCGATTACCCCATCGCCGGCTAGGACCGGCGAGCCCATTATCGAGGTCCACGCCGCCGCGCCCTATGGGCTCGAGCACGTCGATCTCACGGTGGCGCGCGGCGAGCGGCTCGCCGTTGTGGGCGGCTCCGGCTCCGGTAAGACAACCTTGTTGAAGATGCTCACGGGGCTGCTCAAGCCAGCGTCAGGCACGATCGAGGTCCACGGGAAAATCCAGATGGTCTTCCAGGACCCGCGGGGCTCGCTCAACCCGCGGCTGCGGGTCGGCCGGTCGATCAAGGAGGCCGGTCCGGACGTGGCGCAGGCTCTCGTGGACGTCGGCCTCCAACCTTCAGACGCGAAGAAGTACCCGCACGAGTTCTCCGGCGGCCAGCGCCAGCGCATCTCCATCGCGCGCGCCCTCGTCGGCCGCCCGGATATCCTGCTCGCGGACGAGGCGGTCTCCGCTCTCGACGTCACGGTACGCCGGCAGATCCTCGAGCTCCTCGACCGGCTCGTCGACGAATACGGGCTCACGCTCGTCTTCGTCACACACGATCTGGGCGTCGTCAAAGAGATCTGTTCGTCGGTCGCCGTTGTCCACGAGGGCCGGATTGTCGAGCACGGCCCTGTCGACGAGATCTGGGAGCACCCCCAGCACCCGTATACGCAGCGTTTGCTCGCGGCGGCTAAGCTACCCTGACGTGGAAGCGCTACCCCAAAGACCCAGTCCCCTCCAGTTACTCACCGCCTACAACTCGAAGGTTCGCCGCTGGCCCGGCGCGCTGCGCGCAGCACTCGCCATCCTCATCCCCGGCTCCATTGCGCTGCTCCTGGGCTATGACCATGCGGTCCTGCTCATCTCCGCCGGCGCGTTCGCGGTCATCTACGGCGAGGGCCATCCCTACCGCACGCGCCTGCGGGTGATGGCGACTGCGGCGCTGTTGCTCTTGGGGGCATCGGTAGGCGGCGTGCTCGTCGACGGCCTTCTCGCTGGCGGTCTCTATGCGGTAGCTCTCGGCGTCCTGGGCACCTTCGTACAAAACGCCTTGCGCCTGCCGCCGCCGGGCTGTTTCTTCATCGTCATGGTCGGCGGCGGCTCGACCATGATCACTGGAGTGCCTGCCTGGGAAGTCGGCCTCTGGTGCGCGGTCGGTTCGCTCACCGGCATCATCCTTGGCATGCTGCCCGCAGCCCTCGACGCGCATGGGCCGGAGAAGCGCCGCGTCCTCGGCGTCGAACAGGCCGCGCGCGCCTTCGTAGAAGAGCCCACGCTTGCCCACCATCACCAGGCGCAGACCGCGTTGGTCTCCGCGTGGCAAGCGCTTTCCGATGCCGCCATTATCCGCGGCGGCCGCATCCTCCAGCCCGCACAGCGCGACCTCGTGGACCGCACGCTTGCCGCCCAACGCGCCGTCGCCGCCCAACACGTGGATTCGGCGCTGCTCTCGGATGAACCCGCGGATATCGATCCTTCCCGCACCGTCATTCCGCACACGAACCCGACCGCGCGCTACCGTCTCTACCGTTCGGCGACGCGCAATTCGCACCCGTCCTTGGCGGCGCAGCGCGTCCTCGGGGGCGGTCTGCTCACCGTGCTCATTGGGCTCGCACTTGGGCTCAACCGCCCGGACTGGGGAGCGGTCTCCGTGCTCCTCGTCCTCCAATGGGGTCCCGACCGCGTGCCCGGCACCATTCGCGGCGTGCAGCGCATGCTCGGTTCGTGCCTGGGCGTGTGTCTCTTCGCGGCGTTCCACTATTTCGGCGTCTCCGGGTGGACGCTGTTGCTCGCGCTCGCGGCCTGCCAGTACGCGGCGGAAACCTTCGTCGTGCGCAATTACGCGATCTGCGTCATATTCTCCACGCCGCTGGCGCTTCTCATGGGCAACTCGAATTTCGCGGCGATTGAGGCGCGTCTCGCCGAGATTGCCTTGTCCGTCTCGCTCGCGCTCGCCGTGCTGTGGCTGTGGCGTCCCCGTGCGGCGGCCCAGGATCAACAGCGTCTTCAGGCACGCTGCGTCCAGGCGATGTCCACGCTGCTCGGCTCGTTGCTCACCACCACCCCGGACGCAGCGCTCACCACCCGCCGCGATCTCCAGTATGAGCTGCTCTCCGAGCGCCGTGCCATTCTTTCGCTCGCCGCCAATGGACACGGTGAGCTTTTCTGGGAGCGCCACCAGCGGCTGCGCCGCGCGGGCTATCACCTGCTCGACTTCTGCTCACTTCACCCGGACCGCCGGCCCACCGAGCCGGAGCTGCGCGAACTCGTTAGCGCAGTAGAAAAGTCTGGATAACCTCGTAGCCGCGGCCCTCACCCAGGTGCGACTCGACAGGCGCGACCTCGTCGGGCGGAAAGAGCGCGCTACAACACCTTATGAGGAGTAAATGTCGAGCAGGACGGCAGGGTTGAGGACATGCTCCTCGACGCGCTCAAAGACGTCGAGTTCCACTAGGGCCTCATCAAAATCAGGTACATGCATGCGTATCACCTACCGGTCTAGATTAGCCACATAGTAGCAATTTTCGCGCCGCACAGGGATAATTGGCGACACTGTCTACTTTAAGGATTTCCCGTGACAACCGCGGATCCCTACCACTCTTCACTCAACCCCGCGGATAAGGAGACCGCGGTCGGCTTGTATCCCCACGACATGCACCCGGGCCTCGTCCCGGGCATTTCCGTCGATGACCAGCGCAACCGCTTCGGGCTCGACAAGCCGCTCTTCTTCACCACGGCCGCCTTCATCATCGCCTTCATTATCTGGGGCGTCATCTGGCCTGACTCCGTGGCCAATGTCTCCTCAGCCGCGTTCTCGTGGGCGATTACGAACGCTGGCTGGCTGCTCAACATCACGATGATCCTCGCGATCTTCGTCATGGCCTACGTCGGCTTCTCGCGCTTGGGCCGCATCAAGCTCGGCACAGATGACGAAGAACCCGAGTTCGGCCGCTTTAGCTGGATCGCCATGATGTTCGGCGCTGGCATCGGCGTCGGTATCTTCTTCTACGGCCCGTCTGAGCCGCTGGCGCACTACCTCACCCCGCCGCCGCACACCGTGGACGGCAATTCGGTCGAGGCCCTCCACCAGGCCATGGCGCAAGCCAACTACCACTGGGGCATCTCCCCATGGGCGGCCTATGCCCTCGTGGGCGGCGCCATCGCGTACTCGTCTTACCGCCGCGGCCGCGTCCCGCTCGTGTCCTCCATCTTCAAGCCGCTCTTCGGTTCCCGCGACACGGACGGCCCGCTGGGCAAGCTTATCGATGCCCTCGCGCTCATCGCGACCCTCTTCGGCACCGCCGCAACGCTGGGTGTCTCCGCCATCCAAATTGGCGAGGGCGTAACCATCATCTCCGGCCACCCGGTGGCGAACGCGGGCCTGCTCGTGATCATCGGCATCCTCGGCTGCGCGTTTATCCTGTCCGCGGTCTCCGGCGTCTCGCGCGGCGTGCGCTACCTGTCGAATATCAACATCACGCTCACGCTCGGCTTCGTCATCTTCGTCTTTATCGTGGGCCCCACGCTGCTGCTGCTCAACCTCATCCCGTCGGGCATTATCACCTACCTCGACCAGCTTTTGCCCATGATGGCCAAGGGCCTGTCCTGGGGTGATGAGACCATCGAGTTCCAGTCCTATTGGACGGCGTTCTACTGGGCATGGTGGATTGCGTGGACCCCGTTCGTGGGCATGTTCGTCGCCCACATCTCCCGCGGCCGCACCCTGCGCGAATTCACCCTCATCACGGTCTTCGCGCCCACGGCCATCCTCATTCTCGCATTCACCGTCTTTGGCGGCACCGCGATTAGCTTCAACCAGAAGGGTCTCGAGGGCTTCGATGGCTCCGCATCCAACGAACAGGTGCTCTTCGCCATGTTCCAGGATCTGCCGCTGGGTACCATCACGCCGTTCCTGCTGCTCTTCGTCCTCGCGGTCTTCTTCGTGACCTCGGCGGACTCCGCCTCCGTCATCATGGGCACCATGTCCTCCAAGGGCGACCCGACCCCAATAAGTTCGTCGTCGTCTTCTGGGGTCTGTCCATGATGGGCATCGCGGTCGTCATGCTGCTCACCGGCGGCGAGGAGGTCCTCTCCGGACTGCAGAACCTCACCATCCTCGCGGCCCTGCCGTTTAGCGTTGTCCTGCTCGTCATGATGGTCGCGTTCATCAAGGACCTGCACTCCGACCCGATGTTTATCCGCCGCGCCTACGCGCGCACCGCCGTCGAGAACGCCATCGTCCGCGGCATCGAAGAACACGGAGACGACTTCGAGATTTCCGTCGAGCATGCGGAAGAGGGCCGCGGCGCTGGCTCCGACTTCGATTCCTCCGCGGACCGCTACACCGAGTGGTACCAGCGCACGGACGAAGACGGCGAGAACGTCGACTACGATTTCGAGACAGGAGAATGGGCCGATGGCTACAAGAATTCCTAGTGAGGTCGTTCTTGACGGCTACTCGCTTGCCGAGCAGCACCAGATCGACCATATCTTCCTCACCGAGGGCGGGCCGTTCTCGCTGCTCGCCGTCGTCGGCCTCGTGCTCATCGCAATCGCAGGCTGGCGCTTCCGCTGGCTGCTCATCCCCGGCGTCCTCCTAGCACTCCACCGCCTGTGGTGGATTCCCGTTCTTGCCTACCGTCTCTTCGACGATCCCACGGCAGCCGGGTATGCAGCGCAGTACTACCCCCTCTACTGGCTTCCCCAAACCCTTGTGCTCATCGCGGCCGCGGTGGTCCTATACCTGGTGGGCAGCCTGGCGCGCCGCATGAATCGTCGGTGACGGGTGCGACTGCGCCGCATGCAGTCGCTCCACCGCCACCGCAGCCAGCGCCGCCGCCTGATCGCCGAGCACGCGATCATCAAAGCGCGCGAGCGGCGAGTGATTCCACTCGCGCTTTTGCTCCGGCAGGCTCGGGTCAACCGTGCCCAGCCACGCGAACGTGCCCGGTACCTGCTGAAGCACGACGCCAAAGTCCTCGCTGGCCATCATCGGCGTGCGCATGCGCACCACGCGTTCCTGCCCGAACTGGCGAGCCCACACGCCCGCGGCAAACGCGTCCTCGCGCGCATTCGTCTTCGTGGACGGGTAGAGCACCTCGAACTCGGTCTCCACAGAGCAGCGGTGCGCCGCTGCGACATTGGTGGTGACCTCGGTGATGACTTGGCGGACCCGTTCAATGGCGGCATCGTCAAGCACACGCACCGTGGCCGAGCAGCCCGCGCGCTCCGGGATGGCATTAATCGCGCCGTCGCCCGCCCAGAGGTTGGTCACGGTGATGACCACCGGATTGAGCGCGTCAAAGCGGCGCGTGACCGCGGACTGCAGCGCGAGCTGAATCTCCGCCAGCGCCAGCACGGGATCCACCGCGTCGTGCGGGCGCGAGCCGTGGCCACCCTTGCCCAGCACCGTAATGCGAAGGTTCGACGAGGATGCCATGAGCGGCCCCGGTGCGTGGTTGAACGTGCCAAAGTCCTGCGGGCCGACGTGCAAACCATACGCCGCAATCGGACGGCGCCCCGCCGCGTCAAGCACGCCTTCCTCAATCATCGGCTTCGCGCCGCCCGGGCCTTCCTCGCCCGGTTGGAACATGAAAATAATGTCGCCCTCGAGCTCTTCCCGGTGCGCGCAGAGCATGCGCGCCGCGCCAATGAGCGCCGACGTGTGTAGGTCGTGGCCGCACGCATGCATGTAGCCATTCGTCGAAGCAAAGGGGCTGCCAGAGCGCTCCCCCACCTCGAGCGCGTCCATGTCTGCGCGCAGCAACACCGAGACCGGATGGTCGCCCCTCTTACCCCCGCGCAGCACCGCGACGACCGAGGACACGGCCAGGCCGGTCGACACCTCCAGCGGCAGACCTTCGAGCTCCTCGAGCACGCGACGTTGCGTACGCGGAAGCTGATTTCCAATCTCAGGGTTTTCGTGCAGGTCGCGCCGAATAACCTGCAGGTTACTCAATAATTCCTTAGCTTCGCTGCGCAGGACGTCGACGGCAGGCTCGCCCTGCAAGGTCGCGCCCGGCGCCGGAAGCGGCGGGAGCTGCTGGCCAATGTGGGGTGTAGTCATGCCCGCCTATTGTAAGGTAACGCGCATGCGAATTCTCCCTCTTGCTCTCGCCGCTACCCTTACCCTCGCCGCCCCGGCGGCCCACGCCCAGGACCTTTCCTCCGAGGCACACCAGCTCTCCAGCACCAACCACGGCTCCTCCCGCGTCACCGTCGAGGCCGTCACCACGCTCCTCGGCGCGCTGGGGCCCAACGCCAAGCTTCTCACCGATCTTTGGGCTGCTTCCGATGCCGCCTATCCCCACCCCATCACCTCCCTCCCCTCCGCATCCATCACCCGCCACAAGGTCGATGGTCGCCAAGAGCGCTGGGACATCGCCTCACCGGCCATGGGCCGCGTCATCGAGGCCGACGTCCTCGTGGGCACCGGCCCAGTCGTCTTCCTCTTCGAGGGCGTCGACTCGCCGGAGACCTCCGGTTGGATCAAACGCGGCATTGCGCAGAAGGTCTTCGCGGACTCCGATGCCACCGTCATCATTCCCAACCAAGGCCGTTCCTCCATGTGGCAGGACTGGCGCCGCGATGACCCCAAGCTCGGCCGCATGAAATGGGAGACGTTCTACACGAAGGAACTCGCCCCGCTTGTAGACCGCGAAATCCCCAATAACGGCAAGCGCGCCGCCATCGGCCTGTCCATGGGTGCCTCCGGCGCCGTCATGATGGCCAATAACAATCCGGGATTCTTCGACGCCGTCGCGGGCATCTCCGGCTGCTACTCGACACTCGACCCGACGGGCCGCGGCACCGTGGAGCTTACCGTCGGCAACGGCGGCGGCAGCACCGCCAACATGTGGGACGCGTCCGACTGGAAGCGCAACGACGTCACCTCGCACCCGGAAGGCCTGCGCGGCACGCGCATTTACCTCTCCGCGGCAACCGGCGAGGTCACCGAGGCCGACCAGCGCGGCTACGCTGGCAAGCCGCTCACGGATCAGATTGGCGGC
>NZ_KQ961737.1:0-60524 GCF_001563605.1 Corynebacterium sp. CMW7794 | reverse complement strand
GGCAAGCCGCTCACGGATCAGATTGGCGGCACGCTGCTCGAGGCAGGCTCGCGCCAGTGCACGCAGCGTCTCGACTCTGCTCTTACCCGCGCCGGCATCGAGCACACCACGAACTATCTCGACCGTGGCGTCCATGACTGGTCCATGTTCTCGGGCCAACTCGCTCCCGCATGGGCGGCTATCCGCCCCGCTCTCTACTAATCACCCCGCCGCTCGCCAGCTTTGGGTTTATAGCGCCTCGGCACCGCCACCACGGCCCCAAACGCCATAAACCCAAAGCTAAGCCCGACCGAACCGCGCCAGCTTTGGTTTTATGGTGATTCACCACCCCAATGAGGCGTCAAGGCGCCATAAACCCAAAGCTGGACAGAAAAAGCCCGCCACGAGGGCGGGCTTGGAGGTGACGCGGTTTTAGTCGTCGTCGGTGGACAGCGCTGCGACGAAGGCTTCCTGCGGAACGGAGACCGAACCGAGGGACTTCATGCGCTTCTTACCGGCCTTCTGCTTCTCGAGCAGCTTGCGCTTACGCGAGATATCGCCGCCGTAGCACTTGGCCAGAACATCCTTGCGCATCGCGCGGATATTCTCGCGCGCGATGACCTTGGAGCCGATGGAGGCCTGGACCGGCACCTCGAACTGCTGGCGTGGGATGAGCTCCTTGAGCTTCTTCGTCATCTTGTTGCCGTACCACTGCGCAGAGTCGCGGTGGACGATGGCGGAGAAGGCGTCGACAGGGTCGCCGTTGAGGAGGATATCGACCTTGACGAGGTCCGCGAGCTGCTCGCCAGCGTCCTCGTAGTTGAGGGAGGCGTAGCCCTTGGTACGGGACTTGAGCTGGTCGAAGAAGTCGAAGATGATTTCACCCAGCGGCATGGTGTAGCGCAGCTCGACGCGGTCCTCAGACAGGTAGTCCATGCCGCCCATCTGGCCGCGCTTGGACTGGCACAGCTCCATGGTCGGGCCCACGAAGTCCGCTGGCACGATGATGGTGGTCTTCACTACCGGCTCGTAGACCTCGCGGAGCTTACCTTCCGGCCAGTCTGACGGGTTGTGGATGATCTGCTCGGCGCCATCCTCGCCAACCACGCGGTAGGTCACTGACGGCGCGGTGGAGATGAGGTCCAGGTCGAACTCGCGCTCCAGGCGGTCACGGGTGATTTCCATGTGAAGCAGACCCAGGAAGCCGCAACGGAAACCAAAGCCAAGGGCGACGGAGGTTTCGGGCTCATAGGTCAAGGAGGCATCGTTAAGCTGCAGCTTCTCCAGCGCGTCGCGCAGGTCCGGGAAATCGGCCTGGGAGATGGGGAACAAGCCGGAGTAGACCATCGGCTTAGGATCGGCGTAGCCCTCGAGAGGTTCCTCGGCGCCGCCGGAGGCCCAGGTGACGGTATCGCCGACCTTGGTCTCGCGGACGTCCTTTACGCCGGTGATGAGGTAGCCAACCTCGCCGGGGCCGAGGCCCTCGCACTTTTGCATGGTCGGCGAGACGATGCCCACCTCGAGCAGCTCGTGGTTGGCGCCCGTGGACATCATGGTGACCTTCTGGCGCGGCTTGAGCGTGCCGTCGACCATACGGATGTAGGTGACGACGCCGCGGTAGGTGTCGTAGATGGAGTCGAAGATCATGGCGCGTGCGGGGGCGTCCGGACCGAAATCGGAGGTCGGAGCGGGAACGAGCTCGGCGACCTTGTCAAGCAATGCGTCAACACCCTCGCCCGTCTTGCCCGAGACGCGCAGGACATCCTCTGGCTCGCAGCCAATGATGTTGGCGATCTCCAGGGAGTACTTCTCGGGGTCAGCCGCAGGGAGGTCAATCTTGTTGAGGACCGGGATGATTTCCAGGTCGTTTTCCATCGCCAGGTAGAGGTTCGCGAGGGTTTGAGCCTCGATGCCTTGGGCGGCATCGACAAGCAAAATGGCGCCCTCACACGCCTCGAGGGCGCGGGAGACCTCGTAGGTAAAGTCCACGTGGCCGGGGGTATCGATCATTTGCATGACGATCTCTTGCCCCTCGAAGGGACCCGAACGGGGGATCCAGGGAAGGCGCACGTTCTGCGCCTTGATGGTGATGCCGCGCTCGCGCTCAATATCCATGTTGTCCAGGTACTGGTCGCGCATGTCGCGCTCCTCGACGACCTTGGACAGCTGCAGGATGCGGTCAGCCAGCGTCGACTTGCCGTGGTCGATGTGGGCGATAATGCAGAAGTTTCGGATTCGGGCTGGATCCGTAAACGTAGTGGCCGCAAAGTTTTTAGACATGGGTTTAGAATAGTCGACATGACGAGCGCGAACCCAACCGGATGGACGCGAATTAAAAGGGCACTATCCATTCGCGAGGCCCACCCCTTGGACACCGGTCTGCGCCGCATTAATGACCGCATTGGCCTGCACGGACGCCGCGCGACCATCCGCAAGGCCGCGAAGATTCGGATTGAGAAGACCGAATCCCGCGCGCGTTCCATCTTCTTTGCCCCCGATATGGACGGCCAGGCTGACTCCGGTGAGGTCGTGTGGGTGTGGACGCCGACGACTCCCCCGCAAGAACGCGCGGTCCTCGTCGTAGGCAGGACGCGCGCCACCATTCTGGGGCTTCTCATCTCCCCCAACCCGGACCACTCCACGGACGACTGTTGGCTGCCCATCGGCTCGGGCGAGTGGGACGAGCAAGGCCGTCAATGCTGGATTCGCCTCGACCGGGTCCTGGAGATCGCGGAGGAGCAAGTCCGCCGCCAAGGCACGCTCTTCCCGGAGCGCCGCTTCGAGCGGATTGCCAACCGGCTCAGGTCCCGTTACCACTGGGGATAGGTTCTCTGCTAAGCTACTCAGGTTGCTTCCACGCACCGTGGCGCGCGAGTCGGGACGAGCAGGACCTTGGGTTCGCCCTTCGAACACTCGCGCCGAGAGAAATCGGGACATGTCCGTGCGGGGTAAGTCGCTAACAGTAATCATTTCGATTCCCAAGAGGTAATTTCAATGGCAAACATCAAGTCCAAGAAGAAGCGCATCATCACCAACGAGAAGGCTCGCCAGCGCAACAAGGCAGTCCGCTCCGCCGTCCGCACCGAGATCCGCAAGTTCCGCGCTCTCGTCGAGGCTGGCGACAAGGCTGGTGCCGAGAAGCAGCTCCGCGTTGCTTCCCGCGCTCTGGACAAGTCCGTCTCCAAGGGCGTGTTCCACCGCAATAACGCCGCTAACAAGAAGTCGGGTATGGCCAACGCCTTCAACAAGATGGCGTAACTAAAAGCAAAGGCGGGCAACCGCCTTTCTTTTTTGCCCAAAGACTCGAACTCCTGTTCTGTTTTAACCCCTGATGTCCAGCCCAGTAGGATAATCTCTGTTATGACGAGTTCACCTAAGCCCCTCCTCAAGTGGGTCGGCGGCAAACGCCAGCTCCTTCCCCAGATACGTGCCGTCGTGCCGGACTATGATCGCTACTTCGAACCCTTCCTAGGCGGAGGTGCTGTGCTTTTCGATTTAGCACCGGACGTTGCGGTCGTCGGCGATCTCAATTCCGAGCTCATCAACGTCTATACCGTGACTCGAGACCGTGTCGATGAACTTATCGCGCTCCTTTCTACTTATCCGAACGACGCGGATTTTTTCTACGAGTTACGTAGCCTTGACCGTTCCCCCGATTACACAGAGCTTTCCGATGCCGCCCGCGCCGCGCGCACCATTTACCTCAACAAGACCTGCTACAACGGGCTATATCGCGTTAACAATGCCGGGCAGTTTAACGCTCCTTTCGGGCGATACAAGAACCCAGCCATTTGCGATGAGCAAACATTGAGGGCAGTCTCGAACTATTTGCGTGAAAATGACATCCAGCTGATCAATGGCGACTATGGCACCGTCCTTGAAAAAGCTCAGTCTGGCGACTTTGTCTACCTCGACCCGCCGTACGATCCGGTGACCACAACAAGCAACTTTACTGGTTACCAATCGGGCGGTTTTAGTCACGCCGATCAGACTAGGCTTAAGGAGGCCTGCGATAAGCTCAGCAACAATGGCGTAAATTTCCTACTTTCAAATTCTGCGACGGCTTTTATCCGGGAGCTCTATAAGGACTACGTCGTAGACACAGTCGAAGCTACCCGGGCAATCAATTCCGTGGCAGCAAAGCGCGGAAAAGTCGACGAAGTACTGGTTCGAAATTATGGGCGTTAACGATCTCGGTTGGGAAAAGGTTCTTCAACAAAAAGCTCCCCCTTTCTACATTGATGCAACCGAGCTGAAGCGCCTCTCTGGACGCGAGCCGCGCCTCATGGCCAAGCATGACTTCTCAGCTGCTCGCCCGACAATATTCCAGGAACTGGGCCTCAACATCATCCCGGTCTCAAGGTCACGCTATTTCGTCGGACATTTCAACATCTTTGAGCCATTCCCCGACATCACAGATCCGCCACGAACCGTTTTCTTGCCATACGGCATCCGCTCCCTAAATTTCGAGTCATTGTCTTCCGAGGCGCTCGCTCTCAATGCAGCGGTTCTCTCGGGGATCTTCGAGGATTTCCTCGGTCCAGGTCTAGAAGCGACGGTTTCTGGCCGCATGTCTACAGGCACTTTCGAGTTCGACCTTGGAAGACCAATTACTGTCGACCGGGCTCAGATGGAAATTGATGCAGGTTTCGAATCAAACGAACAACTCGTTCTCGTCGAAGCGAAAAACCACATAACGCCAGATTTCAACATTCGTCAGCTATATTTTCCATATCGACGGTTCGCCGCGTTAGGCAAGCCGGTTATTCCGGTCTATATGGTGTCAACCAACGGAGTTTTTCGGCTTTATCAATACAAGTTCGCCGACGCACTCGACCCCGGCAGTATCGAACTCGTCGCAGCCGCTTGCTACGTGCTACAACCCTCTCAGGTCGATGCAGCCACACTTCTAAACGTCGTACGCTCCACCCCTACTGTCGAAAGCAAACCATTCCCTCAAGCCGACTCTTTTGAGCGTGTCATTAACTTACTTGAGCTCCTTGCCGACCCGATGGAGATCGACGAGATTCGAGACCACTACGCCTTCGTTCGTCGCCAAGCTAATTACTACACTGCAGCACTCGCATACCTCGGGCTCGCACAGTGCGACAAACGTGGAACACCCTGGCATTTGACTCCACTAGGCGAGCAGATAATTGCCAAACCAAGTAGAGATGAACGTCATGTGGAACTAGTTCGTGCACTTGCTACCCGACCGGTATTTAATTACTGCCTCAAACAAGCGCTAACGGGAAGAATGCCCACAGCGGACGAGATCGCAGACCTTATCCCAGTCGCGTCGTATGACACTCAATCTCGCCGTGCACGAACGGTACTAAGCTGGACGCGATGGGCAATTTCCTTGATCTGACGTTATTCCGCACCATCAATTCCGTCGCCTCGAAACGCGGCAAGGTGGACGAGGTCCTCGTACGTAACTTTTGAACCACTTTTCTTCTACAGTGTGAGGTACCACACTCACCTGACACGAAGGAGAAAGACCCATGTACACCATTGGGGACTATCTGCTTGACCGTCTGGCCAGCGTCGGAGTAACCGAGCTCTTTGGCGTCCCAGGCGATTTCAACCTCAAGTTTTTGGATCACGTCGTCGATCACGCCACGGTCCGCTGGGTTGGCAATTCCAACGAACTCAATGCCGGCTACGCGGCAGACGGCTACGCCCGTCTCCGTGGGATCGGCGCGTTCCTCACCACGTTTGGCGTGGGCGAGCTCTCCGCCACGAATGCGCTCGCCGGTTCCTTCGCCGAGCACGTGCCCGTCATCCACATCGTCGGTGCCCCGCGCAAGGAGCTCCAGGCCTCCCGCGCCAAGATCCATCACACGCTGGGCGACGGGGACATCGGCAAGTTCTACCGCATCGACCGCGAGATTTCCTGCATCGCGGAGGACCTCAACGCCATGACTGCCCGTGCGCAGATCGATAACCTCATCGTCCAAGTCCTCTTCCAGCGCAAGCCCGGCGTCATTCACCTCGCCGCAGACGTCGCGGAGACTCCCACCGAGCCGCCCACCGGTCCCCTGCCCCTTATCGAACAGCACGACTCAGAGGCCGCCGCCCGCGACTTCGAGCGCGACCTGCGCGCATTCCTGCCCGGCCGCACGCTTGCCGTGCTTGCCGATGTCCTCGTGCACCGCTTCGGCGCTCAAGACCGGCTCGCAGATTTCCTCGAGAAGACCAAAGTCCCCGTCGCCACGCTGAGCTGGGGCAAGACCGTCGTCAACGAGGAGGAGACCAACTTCGCAGGCATCTACGCCGGCGCGGCTTCCTATGAGTCTTGCCGCCACACCATCGAAGATGCCACCGCGCTCGTGACCCTTGGCGTGGACTTCACCGACAACATCACGGCGGGCTTCACCACCAAGATCGAGCAGTCCCACCAGATCGACGTCCGCCGCGACACGGCGTTCATCGGCAAGAATGCCTACACCCCGCTGAGCATGCACCGCGCCATCGATATCCTCGAGAAAGTCATCACGGACCTGAAACCCGAGTACATGCCCACCGGCGCGCCCGAGGCGGAGGCCGTCGCAGACTCTGCACAACTTACCCAGTCCCAGCTCTGGTGCGCACTGTCCGAGGCGCTCACCCCTGGCAACCTCGTCCTCGCCGAGCAGGGCACCTCCTTCTTCGGACTGGCCGCCCACCACTTCCCCAGCGACACGGTCTTTATCGGCCAGCCCATGTGGGGTTCCATCGGCTACACGCTGCCCGCCACCCTGGGGGCCGCACTCGCCGAGCCGCGCCGGCGGCCCGTCTTGCTCATCGGCGACGGCTCCGCGCAGCTCACCATCCAGGAAATCGGCCAGCTCATCCGCGAGCGCATCCCCGCCGTCATCCTGCTCGTCAATAACGATGGCTACTCCGTTGAGCGCGCCATCCATGGCGAGGACCAGTACTACAACGACATCCCCGCGTGGAATTGGTCGAAGGCCCTCGATTTCTTCGGCGCAGGCGACTTCGGCCTCACACTCAAGGCGGAAACGCTCGACGAGCTGGGTGCCGCCTTCGAGAAGACGAAGGCCCACCCCGGCCTCGTCTTCCTCGAGGTGCGCACGGGCAAGAAGGACTATCCCAAGCAGCTCGTGCGCGTCGCGGAGGCACTGGCCGCGAAATAGCTAAACCAGTGCAGTCACTCCACGCACGACCAGCACCGCGCCGGCCGCGAGGAAGAAGAGGCCGGCGCCCAAGTCGATAAAGGGTGTTGCCACGAGCATCTTGCGGCGCACCGCCCGCGTGGACACCACGAAGCTCAGCACCAAGAAGAGTGCGAGCGAGCTCCACGCCAGCCCCAGGATCAGGGCGACGGATGTGCCCACGCTCGGATGCGCCGGCAACAGCGGTGCAACCAGCGCGGCGAGGAACAACACGATCTTCGGATTCGACAGATTCGTGGTGAGCCCCTGCACGAACGTGTGGCGCACCGTGCCCAGCGCGGCGGCGGCCTCCGCCAGACCCACTGGCGGCGAGGTGCGGTTCTCCCAGCCCGAGCGGACCAAACCCTGGCCCATCCAGAGGAGCCAGCCGCCGCCCACGATCTGCACGGCGTCGAGAATCTCCGGGAACGCCGTGAGCAGCGCCGCCGCACCCAGCACCGTGAGCGAGACCCACATGAGTACGCCCACCTGGATGCCGAAGGCCGCGGCCACCGCATGGCGACGCGAGCGCGTCGCCGTGCGCAGAATGAGGATGATGTCCGGGCCCGGCGACAGCGCGCCGAGCAGGTTGGCGACGATAACGGTGAGGTACGCGCTCAGGCTCACTGGGCGAAACGCTCCACGAGGTCGTCTCGACCGAACATGCGCGCCGTATCCACTGCCGTGGGCTGGCCCGCCAACGGGTCCGCGCCGTGCTCAACGAGCAGGTCAATAATCGCTTCTTCCTTCTTAAAGATGACGCCCGCCAGCGGCGACTGCCCGCGATCGTTCAGCAGATTCGGGTTCGCACCCGCCTCGAGCAGCGCGCGGGTGAGCTCCAGCTGTCCGTTGTAGGACGCGAGCATGAGGAAGGACTGGCCGTCCTGATTGACCAAGTCGACGTTGACGCCCTGCTTCACGTACTCGATAAGCGTAGGGTCGCCGTGGCGCGCCATATCAAAAAGCTTGGAGGCGAATTCTTCCACTGATTCTTCTGTGTTGTTTTCCACGGAGAATCAGTCTAGCCCGCCAGCTCCGCAATCCTGCGGACGGCCGCCTCCACCTCGTAGGCGGGATCGCCGCCCTGGCCCACTGTCGTCGCGGCGAGTTCTTCCACGATGATGACGGCCTTTGAGATGTTATCCCCGCTCCAGCCGCGCGCGACACGCATGCTGTTCTTCACCACGAAGGGATTGAGCCCCGTCTGCTTCGCCAACGTGAACTGGTCGCCGCGCTGGTCATAGAGCCGCGCAAGCGCCGTCACTTTGGAAGACAGCGCAAATGCAATGAGAATCGGCTCCGCGCCCAGCTGCAGCGCGCGGCGGCACGTCGCCACCGCCGTGCCCACCTGGCCGGCGACCGCCGCGTCCGCAATGTCCCAGTTCGCGACCTCCGCGATGCCCGAATAGTAATCGCGCACCGCCTCCAGCGTCACGTTGCCGTCCGTATCCGCGACGAGCTGCGAAGCCGCCGAAGCCAGCTTGCGCAAGTCCGAGCCCACGCCGTCGAGCACCGCTTTGATGACGTCCGGGGTAGGACGCACACCCAGCGACTGGAATTCCCGCGTGAGCCACGGCGCCAGGTCGCTCGTGTAAAGCTCATAGGCCTCGTGGACCTCCGCGATCTTGGCGAGCTTCTTCGCGAACTCCGGGATCTTCTTCTTCGCCGACTTCTTGGCGAGGTGGTACATGACGATGATGGTCATGCCGGGCGCGAGCTGCGTGCATTCGTTGAGAATGATCTTCTGCAGCTCCGCGCCGATCTTCTCCACGTCCGTGATGATGATGGTCCGCTCGTCCGCGAACAGCGAGGGGCTCGTAGCCTCGAGCAATTCGCTCACGGTAATCTCGCTCGCCTTGAAGGTCTTCTTTTCTCCATGCTGGATGGACAGGCGGGCGCGCTCGGCAAGGAATTCATCGTCGCCGATGACGAGGTGAACGGGAGATGGCATACCGGCCATTCTAGCGGCGGTGAGGGTACTCGACGGGAATCCCGTCCTTCGTCACGGACGGATAGTCGTGCGCCGGCCCCTTCTCGAGCACGACGATCTTCTCCGCCGCAGGGTGCGCGGGGATATCTTCGTCCGTCGGCACCGTGAGCACGGTGCGCGAATCTACCGATGCCGCCACCAACACCACCGCGACAATCCCCACCGTCGCACGGGGCCGCCAGGCAAGCCCGGCCACGATCCAGCCATAGACGAGCACTACGGTCGCTGGCGCCGCGGCGACGGTGGTCAGCGGCAGCCCATCAAGGGTGACGGCCACCGTATGAATCCACCACGCGAACGGCTCCACCAGGTTGAGAACAGGCCCCGGCAGCGCGACGCTCGCTAGTCCCAGGACCGTAAGCGGCGGCGCCGCCGGCGCGACGAGCACGTTGGCCAGCACCGAGACGAGCGAGACGCGCCCCGTCATCGCCGCAACCAACGGCAGCGTCGCGATATCCGCCGCCATCGCGACGGCCAGCGCCCGCGTCACGACGTCCGGCAGCCGCAGTGGGGCGAGCATTCGGTAGAGCGCCGGGAACAGCGCGATGAGCCCAGCAGTCGCGGCCATGGACAGTGCGAATCCAAAGTTCGTCGCGAGGTCTGGCCGGTAGAGCAACAAGAAGATCCCGCCTAAACACAGCGCGTGCGCTGGCTGCATGCGCGCCGAGTTCGCCACGGCGGCCAAGCCGACGAGACCGGTCACACTCGCGCGAAGCACGGACGGCTCCGGGCCCACCAACTCTACGAAGAACGCCATCGCCGAAAGCGCGAGCCCCACCTGCAACTTAGGACCGGCGCCGAGCAGCCGCGCCGCGACAAAGACCGTCGTCGTCACAATCGAGATATTGGACCCGCTCACCGCACTCAGATGTGACAACCCGGTGTCCGCATAGAGCTCGCTGTGCGACTGCAGCTCGGTGTCCCCCAGGACCATCGCCGGAATGAGATTCTGCCCCGCCGCCCCCGTATGTGCCGCGACCTTCGCGCGGAAATGTTCTTTCACCGCCCCCGCGAACGCCCACCAGCCCTCGGGCGGCGCATGCGCCGTGATGACGCCGTGCTCAACGACGACGCGCGTGCCATCCGGAAATCGCTCGTCGGTAAAGAGGGCGTCCACCGCGCCGGGCCGTGCGACCTCGAGGACTTTCCCGGAGGAGACGACCGTGCCCACATACGACTCGGGTGCGGGCACGTCGCGCAGCACCGCCGCGAGGCCAGCCGTCGCCATGAGGACGACCTGGCCGCGGCTCCAGCGCCACGCAAGCGGCGCCGCGAGCAGAACCCACGGGCCCCAGAGGAGGACTGCCCACACCATCGCGAAGGCGGGGAGCAGCCGCAGCTCCCTCACAGCGACACCTGCTTCGAGATTTGCGCGAACTTCGCGGGGCCGATGCCGCTGACCTCTTCAAGCTGCGCAATATCGCTAAACCCCCCAATGGACTCCCGATAATCCACGATGGCCTGCGCCGTCACCTCGCCGACGCCTTGCAGCGTCATGAGCTGCTCCACCGTCGCGGAATTCACATGAATGGTGCCGTCATCTGACTGCGCGACCGGCTCGCCCGCCGGTCGCACGTGGATCTGCTGGCCGTCCTCGAGGCGCTGCGCGTGATTCAAATCCGTGAGGTTCGCGCCCTCCCGCGGCCGCGCATGCTCCAGCGCATCGGCCACGCGCGCGCCGGGCGTGAGCGTCACCAGCCCTGGATTGTCGACCTCGCCGACCACAGAGACCACGAAATCCCCCGCCGTTTCAGACGGATGCGGCGCCACGAGTGGTACCGGCTGGGGCTCCCGCTGGTTCCACAGCAGGACCCCCGCGATGAGCACGAGGCCCGCCACGACGGCGGGGATGAGAGGCACGCGAAGGCGCGGGCGCGGATACTCGACGTTGAGCAGCTCTTCTTCCCCCGTCGGCGCCAGCAAGTCAGCCAGCCTCCCCGCGCCCGAACGCTGCGACGCATTCTGGCCCATGCGGCCCAGAATAAACTACTTCTGCGGAGGCTTCCACCCGAACGTCGTCTTATGCGCAGGCTTCGGGTCCGGCCCCTGCTCACAGCTAAAGACCACGGACACGCCCAGCGCGCCGGGGCCCGTGTGGACCGCCATGACGTCGCCTAGCGGCATGACCATAAACGTCGAGTCCGCTGGCAGCATCTGCTCAAGCAGCCCGCGCAGCGTCTCCGCCGCGGCCTCCGCCTCGTTGTGCTGGATGGCCACGAAGCACGGCTCACCCTGCGCGCGTTCCTGGATGAGCTCCGTGAGCTTGGTAAAGGCCTTGGTCTGCGTGCGCGTCTTGCCCACGAGCTCCAGCTTGCCGTTCTGGATCGCGAGAATGGGCTTCGTGGCCAGCAGCGCCGTGGACAGCACCATCGTGGCCGTGGAGATGCGCCCAGACTTGCGCAGCTCCTCCGTGGAGTGGACGTAGACCCACGTGCGCCCGCGGTCGAGCGTGTTCTGGGCCGCGTCGTAGCAGTCGTCGAGGCTCGCGCCGTCTTGCGCTAGGCGCGCCGCGGCCATCGCCGCAGCTCCCAGCACCATGCCTGCGGTCCCCGAGTCGATGACGCGCACGGTATCTGGGAAGACGCCCGAAGCCGTCACGGCCGCGGACCACGTGGAGGACAGCTCGCGCGACAGGTGCAAAGCCACTACCCCATCGTCGTGGGCGCGCTCCATCTGGCGGCCAAACGCCGCGGCGAGCTCCAACGCCGAGAGCCCCGAGGTCGAGGTCTCCGTTTGTCCGTCCTTGGCTTCGGACTCCATGACGTGGAGGTCGAGCACCGTGATATCGAGTTCCTCGCAGATGTCTGCCGGCAGACCCGCGGAGGAGTCAGTGACTACGCGTACGGCCACTAGATATCCGCCCCGCCGTCGCCGGATACGCGCGCGCCCATGTTCCAGCCGTCGAAGTACCACGTCGCCTCAGCGACGTTGGTCTCCGTAAAGCAGGCTGGTGCCAGCGGCGTCTCCGGATTAAACCGCGGCCGCGCGGTGAGCTGCGACCAGTGCGTATTCTTCAGGCCTGAGAGCATGCCAAACTGCGCGACCTCAAGCCCCAGCAACTGGCAGGTGAGCGCCGAGATCGCGCCGCCGTGCGCCACGATGAGCACGGCATGGTCGTTCCACTCGGGGTAGGACTCCATGAGCTCGTCGATGACGGGACGTGCACGGCGCGCGACGTCGACACGGGACTCGCCGCCAGGCGGTGCCCACGTGGGATCGTGGCGCCATATGGCGCGCGCACCGGGAAACTCCTCATCGATGTCTACAGAACGCCGGCCTTGCCAGTCGCCTAAGTTGGTCTCGCGCAAGCGGGCATCGGAAAGCACCGGCACGCCCAAGGCCTCGCCGATGACGCGCGCGGTCTCTGCGGCCCGGCGCAAGTCCGAAGCCAGGATGCGGGTGATGCCTTTGTCTGCGAGCAGACGTGCCGCCGCCTCGGCCTGCGTGTAGCCCAGCTCGGACAGTTCGGTGTCCAAGTGGCCTTGCATGCGCCCAGTGGCGTTATAGGTGGTCTGACCGTGGCGGATCAGAATGAGGCGGCGGGACATGATGGCTTAGTACTCTTCCTCATCTTCCGGCGCGGGGCCGGCAAGCGGGATGTCCTCGATATCGGAGACTTCGCGGGTGTTAACCTCGTTGCTCCACTCGCCGGGACGCTCGGGCGTTTCAATGCCCTCGATGTCGATGAGCGGGCAGTCGTGGTAGAGACGGTCCAAGCCATAGTAGTCGCGCTCGCCCTCGCGCTGGACGTGGACCACGATGTGGCCGTAGTCGAGCAGCACCCAGCGGTTTTCGCGGTTACCCTCGCGGCGCTTGGGCTCAAAGCCTGCGGCGGTGAGTTCGTCTTCAACTTCCTCGACGATGGCGGCGACCTGGCGCTCCGTCTCCGCAGAGGCGATGACAAAGACCTCGGTGATGGCAAGAACGTCAGAGACGTCAATGGCGGCGATGTTCTCGCCGAGCTTTTCATCCGCGGCCTTCGCAGCGATCTCCGCCATGCGGCGGGCGGTGTCCGTAATAGACAATTGTGTTCCTCTAATGGTCGTGAATTGGTTATTTCTAGTTTCCCACGGCCCGGCCATTTTTCCTAGTTCAGCACTAGTTAAGGCCCAGCACGCGGTTCTGGTTGGGAAGGTAGAGATGGTTCTTGGCCATATACTGCACGACCCCGTCGGGCACGAGGTACCACACCGGCTGGCCGGCCTTCGCGCGCGTGCGGCAATCCGTGGAGGAAATCGCCATGGCGGGGATATCAATGAGCGTAATTGTGGCGTCCGCCGGCAGCATGTCTTTCGTGAGCTCATAGCCCGGACGGGTCACGCCCACGAAGTGCGCGAGCTCAAGCATGAGCTCCCAGTCATGCCACGAGGTAATGGAGGCCAAGGCGTCCGCGCCCGTGATGAAGTAGAGCTCGGCACCCGGGAAGAGCTTGCCGATGTCCCGAAGCGTATCGAGCGTGTAGGTCTCGCCCTCCCTATCGATGTCCACGCGGGAGACGCGGAAGCGCGGGTTGGACGCCGTCGCAATGGTCGTCATGATGTAGCGGTGCTCCGCGTCCGTGACGCCGGTCTTTTGCCACGGCTGGCCGGTGGGCACGAAGATGACCTGCTCGAGATCGAAACGGTGAGCGACCTCGCTGGCCGCGACGAGGTGGCCATTGTGGATGGGATCAAAAGTGCCACCCATGATGCCAATGCGCTGTGCAGTCATGGATGGCATTGTAACCGCTGGGGGTAGCCGCCTAACGCGCCTGGTCGATCCACCGGCCGACGGCGTCTGCCACCTGGTTATCCCACTGGGACCACCACTGGAAGTAGCGGCCGTGGTTGCCGCCGTTGCCGCGCGAGGCCATGAGCGTGCCCACTGAGGTATCACACACGCCGTCCTGCGGCAGGCAGTAGTTGATGCGGTTCGGCGTGCCGGCCGCGGTCACCGTGTTGAGCGGGGTCCAACCCAGCGGGCCGCCCTCAGTGGCGGTGTTGCCCACCGTGGTGGGGTCGCCCTTGCGCGTCATGGGGTTGCCCATGTAGACCGCGCCGGCGAGCTGACCGCGAGCGGCGAGCTCCTTCTCGTGCTCGGCGAGGACCATCGCGCCCTGGGAGAAGCCCGTGAGGATGTACTTCGGGCGGCAGCCGGAGGCGCGCTCGTAGCCGTTGATGGCGTTCATAACACCCTTGCGGCCAGTCTGCACGGAGTAGTTGAACTGGTTGGCCGCGGAAATCGCTGTGTTCAACACCGGGGAGGCGTACTGCGCAAGGATGGCGATGACGTCTCCAATGCCCTGCGGCAGTCCCACATCCGGCACCGTGTAGGCCGGGTACGTCGCCGGGTAGTCCTGCGGCGTAAGCCCCAGGACGTAGACCGAATTCATGACAGACGCGCCGCCGTGCGTGGCCTGGTAGCGCGACTCCACCGTGCGCAACATGGCGCGGATGGTCTCGCCCTCCCAGCCGTTGGAAGCGTACGGCGCGCCAGCAGAGTACCACGTGGGGTAAATCTGGCTGTTTTGTCCGGAGCCGCGGGCCGCAACCACAACGACGGCCGGGCATACGTCTGCCTTCGCTTCCGGTACGTTGAGGGTCGCCGGAGCGGCAATGAGGGCGAGAGCAGCGGCTGCCGATGCCGCCAGAGAGCCAAACTTGGCTGAAATGTGTTTAAACACGGCGTGAAAACCTTCCCAGTATTTTCTTATTCGCTAGGACACCCTACTGGTTTGGAACTCTATGTGCACGTTGGACTTCCTGTGAATTTTTCACCCATCCGGCCAGCCTGTCAGCAAAGTACGCATCTGTGACGCGTGGGGTTTCAAAGTAACTAGCGTGCACTTCCATTTTGGTCTGCAGCGCGTCCACCGCGTTCGGCACCGTCGGTCGGCAGATAACGTCCCCGCCCAGACAGTAGTTCACCGACTTCGGCGAATGCCACGGCACCGGATTGCCCATGTACATCGCCCCCCTTGACGCGGTCTCCCAGCTTCTGCTCCAGCGCCGTGCCGATGACGGCGCCCTGCGAGAAGCCGACCACGATATAGTCAGGATGGCACCCTGTCGCGGCCTCCCGGGCATGCAAGAAGCCCGGCGCGTTCCGCGCACCCCGCACCACCGAGTCAATCGCACCCACCGTCGTGCCATACGCAAGCTCCGGCAGCGGATGCTCCTCGAGCACGCTGCTCAGCCGCTCCGTGGTCTGGCTCGACGTAAGCCGCTCGCCGTCCTTGGCGAGCGGCGGCAGGTTCATCGCCGCCGGGTACGTGTGCTCGTCGAGCCCCAGCACCTCCGCGTCGTCGAAGAGTCCCGGGTGGCGCTCCTCCGCCAAGTGCAGCAGGCCCGCGATATTCGGCCCCTCGTAGCCGTTGGACATCCGCTCGCCATAGCGCGCGGGTCCCAGGAAATCCCCGTGCTCCGGGTCCTGGTCCGAGCCGCGCGCCGCGACAATGGTCACCGCAGGGCACACCTCGCTTGCCGATGCCCCCGGCACCGCTGCCGCTGCCGCGGCGGCGGAGAGCACGGATACTACCACCGCACAGCGCACGCGTTTCATCTACGGCCTCGTCTGTCCGGATCCCTGCAGGATCCACTTTGTCGAGGTGAGCTCCGGCAGCGCCATGGGCCCACGCGCGTGCAGCTTCTGCGTGGAAATACCAATCTCCGCGCCCATGCCGTAGACCTCGCCGTCCGTGAACGCCGTCGACGCGTTGAGCATAACCGCCGCCGCGTCGACCTCGTTGGCAAACTTCATGAGGACATCGGCGTCCTGCGCAGCGATGGCCTCCGTGTGGCCCGTCGAGAACCGCGCGATATGGGCAATCGCGCCGTCGACGCCCTCGACGACCGCGGCGCAGATATCCAGCGACAGCGACTCGTTCGCCCACTCTTCCTCGGTCGCCTCGAGCGCATTCTTCACTCCGAAGCCCTCAAGCTCCGCCACGCGCCCGTGAATGGTCACGCCCGCATCTTGCAGCGCCGCGATGACGCGCAGCTTCTCCGCGTCCGGCAGCGCCGCGTCGAGGAGCACCGTCTCCGTGGAATTACACACGGACGGCCGGCGCGTCTTGCCATTGATGACCATCGCAATCGCCTTGTCCACATCCGCGCTCTTATCGACGTAGAAGTGGCAATTACCCGTGCCCGTCTCGATGGCCGGGACCGTCGCGTTCTCCACCACCGCGTTGATCAGCCGCGCCGAGCCGCGCGGGATGACCACATCGACAAGCCCACGCGCCGTGATGAGGTCGTGGACCGAGTCATGCGATTCGCACGGCAGCAGCTGCACTGCCTCGCGTGGAAGGTCGAAGTGCTCAAGGGTGTCCTGGAGGATCTCCACGAGCTGCTCGTTGGAGTTGCGTGCGGACTTAGATCCGCGCAGCAGCGGCACGTTGCCAGACTTGAGCGCAAGGCCAAAGGCATCCACCGTGACGTTCGGGCGGGCCTCGTAGACCATGCCCATGACGCCGAGCGGCACGCGCACCTGCTTCATCTGGATGCCGTTGTCCATGGTGTGGCCCCGCAGTACCTCCCCTACTGGGTCCTGCAGGGCGGCGACCTGGCGCAGGCCGCCGGCGATACCTTCGACGCGCGTGGCGTCAAGCGAGAGCCTGTCGATTAAAGAATCATTCATCCCGGCCGCGCGGCCAGCGGCGACGTCGCGCTCATTGGCCTCGAGGATCTCAGGGGTGCGGGCCACCAGGTTTTCAGCGGCGCGCAGAAGAATCTCATTCTTGCGCGGGGTAGAAAGCTGCGCGAACCGCGGCGCAACTTTCTTCGCCTGACGTGCCAGGTTTAGTACTTGGTCTCGTTCTTCATCGCGAGTGAGTTGGCTCATGAGGCTCAAGCTTACTGAAGTTAGCCTCGACAGGACAGACCATGGGCACGCCTTCGTCATCGATGACTCGAGCGCGGATGCCATAGACCTCACCCAACAGCTCGGTGTTCAGCACCTCTGCGGGCGTTCCATGGGCATGCACGCGGCCGCCGTGGAGAACCACGAGCTCATCGCAATAGCGCGCGGCCAGGTTGAGATCATGGATAGCTACCAACGCCACCGCCCCGCGGGAGACCTCCTTGCGCAAGGTATCCAGCAGATGCACCTGGTGGCGCAGGTCGAGCGCGGAGGTCGGCTCATCCAACAGCATCAGATCCGGCTCGCGGGCCAGCATCTGCGCCACGGCAACGAGCTGGCGCTGGCCGCCCGAGAGCTGGTGGACGTAGCGGTGCGCGAGATGCACGATGCCGAGCTTTTCGAGCGCCTCAACCGCCGATTCCAAGGCGTTGGCCGAGCCGCGCTTAGCGGAGATGACCACCGATTCAAAGGCGGTCAGGGAGGCGCTGGTCAAAAGGTCCTGCGGCACGTAGCCCACGGTGGCATCACCGGTATCGCACGTACCCGAAGTTAGTTTTTGGATGCCAGCGATGGTTTTGACCAAGGTGGACTTGCCCGCGGCATTCGGACCGATAAGGCCGACGATGGTGCCGGGGCCTGGTTCTGGGAGGTCAACGCCCTTTAGAACCTCCCGTTTACCAAAGTTCACGCATGCTTGTTCTACTTTCAGCACTTGATCCTCCTCTTGGTGAAGATGAGCAGCACGAAGAAAGGAACGCCAACAAGAGCGGTGATGATGCCGATGGGCACGGCAACGCCGGGGATGATGGTGATGGATACCGCGTGGGCACCCGCCAGCAGCATCGCGCCCGCTGCCATGGAGGCCGGAGCGAAGAAACGCTGATCCTCGCCCACCAGAAGGCGCGCCACATGTGGGCCAACCAAGCCGATGAAGCCAATGATTCCGGCGAAAGCAACGGCACTTGCGGCCAGCAAGGATGCCACCACGAGGGTGGAAACGCGCAGCCGCTGCACGTTGATGCCCAGCGCTGCCGCGCGCTCATCGCCCAGGCGCAGCGCCGTGAGCTTCCACGCGTTGAAGACGGTGAAGGGCACAGCGATGAGCAAGGTGGCGGCGATGATCAGGTTGGACACCCAGTTCGCGCGCTGCAGTGAGCCCATGGTCCAAAAGACGATCTGCTGCAGGGCCTCAGTCGAGGCGCTGTATTGCATCAGCGAAAGCAGCGCCTGGAAGAGGAATACCAGGGCGATGCCAAGCAGAATCATTGACTCCGCACTAGCGCCGCGCCACACCGCCGCACCTGCGACGATGGCCACAGCCACGAGAGCCGACAGCCAAGCGACGGCCGCGAGATTGAACTGCGGATTTCCCAGCACGGTCCAGCCCAACACGATGGAGGCCGCGCCACCGAAAGCCGCGGCGGCGGAAATACCCAAGGTGAAAGGCTCGGCCAAAGGGTTATCCAGAATGGTCTGCATGTGCGCGCCGGATAGCGCCAATGCGGCGCCGATGAGCACGGCCATAACCGACGCCGGTAGACGCAGGTTCCACAGGACCGTGCGGGTGGTTTCATCCACCTGGCCCGGTAAGAAAATGCCACGCAACATCTCCATCGGGGAAAGGTGAATCGGGCCGACCACCGTGGCGACAACGAAGGCCACGAAGGCCGCCAGCACCAGTCCACCGATGGTGAGTACCTTGCGTAAGTTATTGCTTCGGTACTCGGCGATTACCTGGTTGGTTTCGGTTTTCTGGTCAGTCTGCGAACGATCAGAAGAGGTCAAAAGTGCCATTTTCTAGTGCTTGTGTGCGTCTTTGGTGGTGAAGAAAACGCCGCTGTAGTCGATGGGCAGCCACTTGTCGTGGAAGTCAGCGAAGTCTTTTTCTGGGTCTAAGTCCTTGAAGGTTTCTGGGTGCATCCACACGGCAAACTGCTCCAGGGCGAAGACGTTGAAAGGCGAATCGTAGAACTGGTGGTAGACAGCATGGAAGTTGCCTTCCTTTGGGGCCTCAAGCTGATCAAAGCCCGGGGTCTTGAGCAGGCCTTCGAGGGTCTCCTGCGCCTTTTCTTCCTTGGCCGCGTAACCCATCTCCACGTGCGGCAGGACCTCCGGCTTTTCCGGGTTCTTGGCCCATGCGCCGCCGGTGGCGATGATGTGCTCTGGCTGCTCAGCAAGCACCTTTTCTGCGGTAAGGTCTCCAGACTCGGTGTCCAGCAGGCTATCGCCCAGGTTCTCACCGCCGGCGGCATTAACCAGGTCACCTAGGTTAGAGTCCTTGACCGTGGAGCAGCAATCCTTCAGGCCCGCTGCGCGCCAGACCAGGGTGCGCGGCTTATTGCCCGCCTTTTCCGCGCGAGACTTGATGTCATCTACCTTGCCGGTGTAGAACTTGTTGAACTCTGCGGCCTTGTCCTCGTGACCGAAGAGCTGGCCGAAGACCTCCATGGACTTCGGGGTGTTTTCCAATGGCTTCTGGCGGAAGTCGGTGAAGACGTATTTCAGGCCGGCCTGATCCATCTTGTCTAGGAAGCCGGTCTTTTCCGCACCCTTCTTGTGGTCGAGGGTCATGACCACGACGTCCGGCTTTTGCGCGAGCAGGTTTTCGACGGTTACGTCGCCCTTGGCGATGTTGCCGATAGTCGGCAGATCCTTGTACGCCGCATTGGTTTCGGCGAACTTGGACTCGAAGCTGGGTGCAGCCTCATGCAAGTCCTTGCCGAGTGCAACGACGTGCTCGAGCGGATCCTCGCGGTTGAGGATCGAGGTAGCAAACACGCCGCGGCCCTCGCCCAGAACGATACGCTCAGGCTGCTTGTCGAAGGTGACCTCGCGGCCGGCGACGTCAGTGATGGCCAAAGCAGTGTCCCCCGCGGCGCCGGTAGAGCCGGTGGACGCGGAGGTGTCTTCGCTGTTGCTGCACGCGCTCAACGCAGTCGCGGATGCGAGCATGGCCAGGGTGGCTGCCGCAATGCGGACGGAGTACTTGGGCACGTTGAAATGGGTCATGAAAGAGAATCCTTTGCTCACAGTCAATCCATAGATAAGTTAACTAAGGCTTAGCTAATTGGAATACGCTTGAGCATACAACCACTCGCATAGACCCGGAAATGGTCCCCCCGAGTTTGATTTAGGTCACTTTAAAGCTGAATAACATCCTCTTAAAGAAACCCACCCCCAACAGCATGGTTATCCGCGCTGGATGTCACGCGCGGCTATAGCCCAAGCGCGCAGCCACTCCCCCCGCGGCCCCGCGGACCCCGCGGACTACTGCCCCAGCTCCTTGCGGCGCTCGGCTGCCAGACGTAGGCGCTCGGCCCTGTCTTTGTCACCTTTCTTTTTCAATTCCTTATAAAGTTCTTCGTCGTCGTCGGAGAGCTTGACCGCCTCCCTGACACCCCACGAGGCGAAACCTGCAATCGGTAAGCCAAGCCAAAAATAGTCCCAGTCGTCAAAGACGAAAAGACCCAGGAAGAAGAGGAACATCATCGCTGACCAAACGACGGCATCGATTCGGTGAACTAACCCTCCGCGGCGCTGCAGCCGGTCGAGCTCGGCCTGCGCTTCCGATTCCTTGAACCGAACGACCTCTACAATTGGATTGTCAGGAAGGTCATCAAAGAGGGAAGCAATCTCGCCGCGGGTACGCGCAACAGCCGCCTTTCCTGTGCGGTCTTCGAACTCGTTGATGTCGATGAGACCGTTAGCGAAGTGGGTGCTGAGGAGGTCTAGCGCATTGTGGCGTTCGGCGTCTCCCACGCGAATGTCTTTGTAAATGCTTTTACACTTTAATATCCAGCGTTCGGATCCACACGGGTAGGAATTTCCTCGCCAGCCTCAAAGGCCGCGGCCACCTTTGCGGTGTGTGCTCCCAAGTGGCGGCGCACCGAGTTACGGGTATTGGCAATGTGCGGTGTAATGACCACCCGCGGGTCCTTCCACAACGGGTGATCATCCGGGAGCGGCTCCGGCTCAGTGACATCGAGCGCTGCGCCGGCAATCTCGCCAGAGTCCAGCGCTGCCAAAAGATCCTCGGTACTGATGAGCGGGCCACGGCCCACGTTGACCACCACCGCGTGTTTCGGCATCTGGGCAAACACGTCTTTGTTGACCATGTGATGGGTCTGCGGAGTAAGCGGCGCTATGAGCACAAAGTAGTCGGCCTCAGGCCAGACCTTGTCCACCTCGGAGATGGGATAGGTCTCATCCGCGCCTGGAACCGCGTTGCCGGACCGGTTTACGGCGATGATGCGCGGGCCAAAGCCAGAGAGCATCGTGATGAGCCGCTTGCCGATGCCGCCGGCGCCGATGATCGCCACAGTCTTGTCCTCGTGCAGGTAGGACTTGTGATCCTGCACCTCATCGTAGTTGGAGAAGGTGTCGTTGACATAGCGATGGGCATGCAGCTGCGCGAGCAGCAGCGCGATGGCGGATTCCGCCACGGTGTTATCGAATACGCCAGCGGCGTTGGACCAGATAACGTCGGTCTCCTTCATGACGTCGAGCAGATGATCTACGCCTGCAGAAGGAATCTGCACGAAGTTGATGTTCTCCGGCAGTGGCAACGGGAAGTCCGAGCCGTCGCCGTTGTAGATGAGGAAGTCGGCATCGGAAAGCTCCGCGAGCTCATGGCCAGCTCCCCGCAAAGTCTCGACGGATTCTTCCCATTGTTCCGGCAACATGGCGTATTTCATGGTCTTTTCCTGGGTTTTCTCTGGCTTCTAGTGACTAGATTCGGGAGGCGTAGTTCGACAGGTAGTCGGCGTGGACAACGCTGCGGCGCTGGTATTCCGGCAGCTCCTCCATCTGCTTACCCAGGATGCCCCGCAGCTCCGCGGAATCAAAACGTACTTCGCCGCGGCCGATGACCTCACCTTCCGGACCCATGATGTCGATGATCTCGCCCGCGTGGAACTCGCCAATGACCTCAGTAATGCCGACGGCGAGCAACGAGTTGCCGCCCGCGGTCACGGCCTTGACCGCGCCGGCGTCGAGACGCACGGCGCCGCCGGTATCGGCGCAGTAGAGGGCCCAGAACTTCCAAGCGGAGAGCCTGCGTTCCTCGCGGGTATGGAAAACGGTGCCCACCGAGGCATCGGCAAGCGCGGCGTCGATATTGTCGGCCGAGGTGAGCAGGACGGGAATGCCGCCGCGAGTGGCCAGACGCGCAGCGGAGACCTTCGTGGCCATGCCGCCGGTGCCCACGCGGCCGCCGTCGCCGGCCGTCACGCCGTTGAGGTCTTTGCCCGTGCGGACCTCCTCGATAAAGCGGGCGCCGGGCTCGGATGGGTTCTTGTCGTAGAGGCCATCGACGTCGGAGAAGAGGAAGAGAGCGTCCGCGCCCACGAGGTTCGCGACGAGCGCGGAGAGGCGATCGTTGTCTCCGAAGTGCATCTCAGAGGTAGCGACGGTGTCATTCTCGTTAACGATGGGCACCGTGCGCAGCTGGCGCAAGCGATCGAGGGTGCGCTGGGCGTTGCGGGCGCGGTCGCGGGCGCCAATATCGGAGGCGGTAAGCAGGACCTGCGCGACGGAACGGTTGTAGCGGGCGAAAGACACGCCCCACTCGTAGGCAAGGTGAATCTGGCCGACGGCGGCCGCGGCCTGCTTGGTCGCGAGATCGCTGGGGCGCTTCTGCAAGCCCAGCGGCCCCATGCCCGCGGCGACGGCGCCGGAGGAGACCAGAATGATGTCCGAAGTGCCCATGCGCGTCGCGATGGCGTCGACGATGTGGTTGATCTTCTCCGTCGAGGTGATGAAGCTGTCCTCCTTAGTGAGGGAAGAGCTGCCGATCTTCACCACAATTCGCTTCGCTCGGCTCAGTTCCTCACGCAGCGGCGACTGCAATGGCCCACGCGGTGCATGGTGCTCCGGCACGATGGGTTCGCCGTCGAAGGGGCTTAAGGGAAGCGGATAGCTCATGAAGCGAAATCATACCTCTTCCGCTCAGGCGCCCCTATGCTCGGCGGGCAAGAGGGCACGTTATCCTTGCCAGCGGTCTTTGTTTGCCTGCTCGCGGGTGACCTCTGCGTCGTTGCCAAAGTCGTATTCGTCGATAAGACCACGGCGTGCCTGCGAGGCGCGCTTACGCTCTGCGGCGGAGACACGGTCGGTACCGAGGAGGCGGCCGTCGAAGCCGCGGCCGGCATTGGTCGCCTTGCCGCCGGTCATCGGCTCCCACTCGAAGGTAATGCCGCCGATAGTGACGGGGCAGCCTTCCACCGCACCCTGGTCGCGCAGCTCGTCCTCCACGCCGGCCTTGGCCAGGCGGTCGGCGAGGTAGCCCACGGCCTCGTCGTTTTCGAAGTCGGTCTGAACAATCCAGCGGTCGATCTTCTCGCCCTCGACGATGAAGCCGCCATCGATCTCCGGATCCTTGCGCACCGTGAAGTCCGCAAAGCGGCCCTTCTTCGCCGACTTCGGACGAATGATGGTGTGTTCCTTGTCTACCTTGACTTTGGGCTGAGACTTACGGTGTTGCTGCACCATTTCCAGGAGCTTGTACTTGAGCGGGTCCAGGCCCGTGTGCGCCACGGCGGAGATGATGAAGACGGGCCAGCCAAATTGCTTCTCAATGTCTTCCTTGAGGAACTCGGCAAGCTCCAGAGCCTCCGGGATATCCGCCTTGTTGAGGATGACAATGCGCGGGCGCTCGCGCAGGTCGCCCAGGCCGGTGTCCTGTTCCAGCAGATCCTGGTAGTTGGACAGTTCCTTCTCCAAGGCCTCGATATCGGAGATGGGGTCGCGGCCCGGCTCCAGCGTCGCGACGTCGACGACGTGCGCGAGCACCGCGGTGCGCTCGATGTGGCGCAGGAAGTCGAGGCCCAAACCCTTGCCCTCGGCGGCGCCCGGGATAAGGCCCGGAACGTCGGCGATGGTGAAGGACTCGTAGCCCATATCGACCACGCCGAGGTTTGGCTGCAGCGTGGTAAATGGGTAGTCGCCAATCTTCGGCTTCGCGGCAGAGAGCACGGAAATCAGGGAGGACTTGCCCGCAGACGGGAAGCCCACGAGTCCGACGTCGGCCATGGACTTAAGCTCGAGCACGAGGTCGTGCGCCTCGCCCGGCTCGCCCTGCAGCGCGAAGCCCGGGGCCTTGCGCTGCGCGGAGGCCAGCGCCGCGTTGCCCAGGCCGCCAAAGCCGCCCTCGGCCGCGATGAAGCGGGTACCCGGGACGGTAAGGTCCGCGAGCATCTCGCCCTTGTCGTTATAGACCACCGTGCCCGCGGGGATTTCCAGGATGAGGTCCTCGCCGCGCGCACCATTGCGCCAGTCGCCCGCGCCATTCGCGCCACGGCCGGCCTTGATGTGGGGACGGTAGTGGAAGTCCATGAGCGTGTGGATCTGCGAGGAGACCTCGAGCACAATATCGCCGCCGTGGCCACCATTGCCGCCGTCGGGGCCGCCGAGGGGCTTGAACTTCTCGCGGTGGACGGACGAACAGCCGTGTCCGCCGTCGCCCGCCTGCAGGTGGAGCACCACGCGGTCAATAAAGCGTGCCATGGAAATCCTTCCGGAATTAAAAATCGAAGAAAACTAGACGCCAGTCTAGTGGAGATAAACAAAGACCCGAGCCTCCCATTTAAGCGGGAGCCCCGGGCCTTGAAAGCGTGAACGCTTAGGCAGAAGCCTCAGCAGCGGCCTGCTCGGCCGGCACGATGTTCACAATGCGACGGTTGCGCTTGATGCCGAACTGGACGGAGCCAGCCTCGAGAGCGAACAGCGTGTCGTCGCCACCGCGGCCGACGTTCTCGCCCGGGTGGAACTTGGTGCCGCGCTGGCGAACGAGGATCTCGCCGGCCTTCACCTGCTGACCACCGAAGCGCTTAACGCCGAGGTACTGCGGGTTGGAATCGCGACCGTTGCTGGAGCTGGAAGCACCCTTCTTGTGTGCCATGTGGTTTCCCTCCTTTAAGGGTATAAAAGCCGGTTGAGGCTTACTTGATACCGGTGATCTTCAGGGTGGTTACCGGCTGGCGGTGACCCTGACGCTTCTTGTATCCGGTCTTGTTCTTGTACTTGAGGATGTCGATCTTCGGGCCCTTGCCCTGCTCGACGATCTCTGCAGAGACGGAGACCTTCTCCAGGTCAGCGGCCTTTGCCTTGACGGTTGCGCCATCGACGAGCAGAACCGGGGTGAGAGCCACGGACGAACCCGGCTCACCCTCGATCTTCTCGACCTTGACGAGGTCACCTTCAGCAACCTTGTACTGCTTGCCGCCGGTCTTGACGATCGCGTACATAGAGGGCTACCCCTTATCTAAACTCGGCTCAGGACCCGGTCGGGCCCTGAATGGACATTAAAATTACATTGCGTTTGAGGCTCTCGCGCGCACGGTGATGCAGCGCTTGACTCAAGCCTAAACAGCGACTGTCAAAGACTACCCCGTACACCGCCTAAATTACAAACCGCGGTTGCGACGCGCCGCACGCCTCCGGCCACGCGAGCCTTCGGCAGCCTGAGGTTCGCTCGTCTTCACGAAGCGCTTCACAGCGCGCCGGCGTCCGCGCGAGCTTGCCGATGCCCTCTTCTCCTCCGTCGACTGCTTCTCCACCGTCTCCTTACGCTGCGCTTCTGGCTGGGCTTGTGCCTGCCTGCGCGTGGCGCGGCGCACCGCACGGCGACGCCCACGCGAGCTCACGGTACGGATCTCGGCCGGGGACTCCTGCTCAGGCTGCTGCAAGGGGACATCGGAAGGCTCCGGCGCACGCTGGAAGTCCTCGCGGCGGGGCCTGCGGTCCGAACGCGAGTTGCCGCGGGTGCGGCGCTTACGACGCGGTGAGGCCTCGAACTCGGCGACGGCCTCCTCGTAGGTCTTTTCTGGATTCGTCTCCGCTTTCGCAGAGACGTGTTCTTCGTCCGGGATATGCGACTGGAATTCCTGGACATCGTCGAGCTCCTCGGCATGCTCGGCGGCCGCGTAGGCGATCTCTGCGGCGTCGACCTCCTGCTTCTGCTCCTCGCGCTTGTCGCGGCCGCGGTTGCTGCCGCGCGAGCCACGGCGACGGCGACGCTGGGGCTTGCGCTCCTCGTGGTCATCTTCCTGCGCGTCATGGCCGCCCGCAACGACGGAGGCCGCGAGGTCCTCGAGCGAAGGCTTGTCCTCGCGCTTGTTCTCGTACTCGTCGTCGCGCTGCTCGTTCTTGTGCTCGACATGCATGGCCTTGGCGGCCGGGTGGTCCGGCTTCGCGGGGCGCTTGCGCTTGCTGCGGCCGTGGTGGTGCTCCGGCTCGGACTCGTCCACGGGGTATTCGTGGATGATAAGCCCGCGGCCGTGGCAGGCCTCGCACTCGGTGGAGAAGGTCTCGATAAGGCCGGTCCCCAGGCGCTTGCGTGTCATCTGGACGAGGCCCAGCGAGGTGACCTCAGAGACCTGATGGCGCGTGCGGTCGCGGCCCAGAGCCTCCTTGAGGCGGCGTAGAACCAAGTCCTGGTTTTCCGGCAGGACCATATCAATGAAGTCGACGACGATCATGCCACCCATGTCGCGCAGACGCATCTGGCGCACGATTTCCTCGGCAGCCTCCAGGTTGTTGCGCGTCACTGTCTCCTCAAGGTTGCCGCCCGAGCCGGTGAACTTACCGGTGTTGACGTCGATGACGGTCATGGCCTCGGTGCGGTCAATGACGAGCGTGCCGCCCGACGGCAGCCAGACTTTGCGGCTGAGCGCCTTGTGGAGCTGCTCGTCGATGCGGAAGGTCTCAAACGCGTCTGCCCCGCCGTGCTCACGGCGGTCGAAACGCTCCACGCGGTCCGCGAGATCCGGCGCCACGGACTGCACGTAGTGATCCACCGTGTTGTAGGAACGGCGGCCGTCGACGACGAGGTGACTGAAGTCTTCGTTGAAGAGGTCGCGCACGACCTTGACGAGCAGGTCCGGCTCCTCGTAGAGCGTGACCGGCTTGGCACCCTTGGAATTCTTTTCTTTATTCGCGCGCTCGGTAATGTCCTCCCACAGCGTGTGCAGACGACGCACGTCCGTGCCGATGGCTTCCTCGGAGACATTCTCTGCGGCCGTGCGGATGATTGCGCCGCCATCATCCGGCACGACGCGGTTCAAGATCTCCTTGAGACGCTTGCGCTCCGGGACTGGCAGTTTGCGGGAGATACCCGCATTGCGGCCACCCGGCACGTAGACGAGGTAGCGGCCGGCGAGCGAAATCTGCGTGGTCAGTCGCGCGCCCTTCGCGCCAATCGGGTCCTTGGCGACCTGCACCAGAATCTGGTCACCCGATTTGAGCGCGTGCTCGATCTTGCGTTGGCGGCCGCCCAGGCCCGTGCGGCGCCAATCGACCTCGCCGGCATAAAGCACGCCGTTGCGGCCCTGTCCGATGTCGACGAACGCAGCTTCCATGGACGGCAGCACGTTCTGCACGCGGCCCAAGTAGATATTGCCGATCATCGACGCCTGCGACTCCGAGGTCACAAAGTGCTCGACGAGCAGGCCGTCTTCAAGCACGCCCACCTGGGTCACGGTGCCGTGGCCGTCCGTACGCTCCTTGTCGCGCACGACCATGGTGCGCTCCACCGACTCGCGGCGCGCGAGGAACTCCGCCTGGCTCACGATGTGCTTACGCTCGCGGCCCTTCTCACGCATCTCACGGCGGCGACGCTTCTGCGCCTCGATACGCGTCGAACCGCGAATGGCGCGCGGCTCTTCGATGCGCTCAGGCTCGTCGTGGTGGTCCTGCTTGTCGTGCTGCTTCGAGCTGTGCTCATTCTCGTGTGGCTGCTGCTCGTGCTGCTGGCGCTCCTGCTGCGGGTCCTGCTTCTGGGACGTGCGCTTCACAGCGCGACGGCGCCCGCGGCGCGGGGTGGGTGCCATGAAGACCGGCGCATAGTCGACCGACTTGTCCGTCTCAGGCTTCGGGGTGATAGGCGCGAAGTCCTCGTCGAAGTCTTCGCCGGCTTCCACCAGCGCCTCGTGCAGCTGCTCGACGTCTGGCTCGTGGGACTGGTCGTGCTCCTGCTCTGCGGCGTCCTCGGTGGTGTTTTCAGCGGCGTCGTCGAGCCCTTCTTCCAGCTCGGCCTCAACCTTCTCCTCAATCTGGGAGATCTCGTTCGCCACGTTCTTGCGCACGCGCTCGCGCAGCATGGCGTCTTCAGCGTTCTCTGCGTCCTCGGCGCTCTCCTGCTTCGGCTCCTCGTGAGCCTGGGCCTGATCAGACTTCTTCGTGCGCTTCGTAGCACGGCGACGCGACTTCTTCGGCTTCTCCTCCGGAGTCTCGACCTGCACCGTGGCGAGTTCGGCCTTCTCTTCCTCGAGCTCTGCCTCGACCTTGGTCTCAATCTGGGAGATCTCATTCTCGACGTTCTTCCGCACGCGCTCGCGCAGCTTCTCGTCTTCGGCGTCCGCCGGCTGCTCGGTCTCGGCTGCCTCGGCAACAGGCTGCGCTTCGGTCTTCTTCGTGGCAGCTTTGCGCGTTGCCTTACGGGAGGACTTCTTCGTCGCGCGCTTCTTCGGCTTCTCTTCGGCTGCCGGTGCGACGGTCTCATCGACGGCGGGCTCAGCAGTCTCCGGCTCGGCCTTCTCTGCCTTCTTAGCGGCCCTCTTCTGGGTCTTCTTCGGCGCCTTCTCGGCGGAGGTCTTGGCAGCCTTCTTCGCAGCCTTCTTCTTGGGCCTGTCTTCAGCCTTCTCCTCGGCCTTCTTTTCGGCGGCGGGAGCGCCTGCCTGAGCGACAATCGCATCGAGAGCCGCGGCAACCTCATCCGGGCTCAGCGAGGACTGGGCGGCCTTCTTCACGCCCTGCTCGGCGAAGACGCTCACGAGGGCGCTGGACGGCAGAGCAATCTGCTTGGCCAAAGCATAAAGGCGGGTCTTCGGACCGAACTGCGTGCGGTCGAGCTTCGCGATGAGCTTCGCCGCGGCGCTAAGCGAGCCGGTGTCTTGTGTAGTTGTCTTAGAGTTCTTCGGTGCAGCCACGTCTGCTACTCACTTACCTTTTCTCTTGTCGCTCCCCGGGCGCGCACTTAACGGTGCAGCAGCCACACGAGGCAGCGGTGTGTATGAAAGCTTGTCGACGCTTCTCATTCTGTGAGAAGTATCGTGCCTCCCATTCTGGCACACCCGGCGCACCCTCGTCCGCGCGCGGACACGAAAACGCCAAAAGCCCAGGCACATGGCCTGGGCTGTGCACTTCGGTGTAGTGGAGTACGGCTTAGAGGTTCGGGAACCAGATAGCGATCTCGCGCTCTGCGGACTCCGGGGAGTCAGAACCGTGGACGACGTTCTCGCCAACGGTGAGGGCGAAGTCGCCGCGGATGGTGCCCGGGGTGGCCTTGGAGACCGGGTCGGTGCCGCCAGCCAGCTGACGCCATGCCTCGATGGCACGCTCGCCCTCGACAACGCCAGCAACCAGCGGAGCAGAGGTGATGAACTCGACCAGCTCGCCGAAGAACGGCTTGTCTGCGTGCTCGGCGTAGTGCTTCTCCGCGGTCTCGCGGTCAGCAACGCGCAGGTCCATAGCGGTGAGCTTGAGCCCCTTGCGCTCGATGCGGGAGATGATCTCGCCGATGTGGCCGTTGGCAACGCCGTCCGGCTTGATAAGAATGAGGGTACGTTCAGTCATGCGAAACATAGTACATGACGCCCCGCTTCCGCGCGCACGTTATCGGCCTTGCGCGAGCGCGTGCACAACCGCCTCTGCTTCTTCCTCGCTGGTGCCCCGGAACCACAGGCGTACCTGCCCCACTGCGACGCCGAATTGACCGTTGTCGAGCAGCCGCTCCAGCTCGGCCGTTTGCTCCTCGTTGAGGACCTTCTCCTGGCTCTCGATGACCCTCCCCTGGTACACGAGCCCGATGACGAGCGCGAGGGCAGCGAGGACCATGCACACCACGGCGACGAGGCGCGGCGCACCAAAAAGTTGGCTGCCTATCGCCGCAAGGCAAAAGAATGCAGAGAAAGCGAAGAGAACGTAGCGCATGCGCACCAGCATAACGAGACCACGCAGCACATCCCGCTTTACCCCCAAAAGTATAGATATTTAATAATCTACCCTGCCCACGTACCCTTCGGCACAAACTTAGCACCCCCTTACTTCTCGAAGGTTAGGTTACCCTTTGTTAATTGTGCTTTATTGAGTGCGCGCGCTACTCAGCCGCCTTTGTTTCATCTCATTGACCAAGGAGAACCCCATCGTGGCATCTCGTTTCCGACGCGGCACATTCATTGCCGCCCTCACCACCACCGCCCTCATCCCTCTCACTGTGCCTGCCTCCGCCGCAACGGCGGACGGTCACCTGCACTGGGGCATCCGCGCCAGCTTCAACAGCTACACCAACGGGGCGACCTACGTGGGCGACGGGGCAACGCGCACGGACAATGGCTTTGATTTCGAGCTCACCGACGTCACCTTTGACAAGGAGTCGAAGCGAACCGAGGCCCAGTTCAACGGCACTATCCTCTACCGCAAGTACTGCCAGGATGCCTCGCAACCGATGACGAGCGTGTGCGATCTCGACTTGCGATTCGAAGACCCGAAGGTCGTGCTCTCCCCCGCCGAGTCCTACCTTGAGGCTCACGTGAGCTCCAAGCAGTACCTCAAGAACGAGATCTACGCACCCAAAGAGGCCGTCAAGATAGCTACCCTCAAGCCCAGCTCCGCCACGTTCACCAACGAGGGCGGACGCGTCTCGTGGGAGAATATCGCCTCTACCCTGACCGAAGAAGGCAACCGCATGTTCTCCGAGTTCTACTCCGTGGGCGAGGGACTCGATCCCGTGGCGCTGAACTATGTCGGTGAGGGCGCCACCTTCGTCGAGTCGGACATCACGCTGCGCACGCAGACCTGGAACTCCCACGCTGACTATGACGACGGCGTGCACCAGCTCTTCGATACTGGCACCGGCGTACTCGTCGGCATGCCCGATGGACAGGGCTACGCGCTCATTGACAACAACCTAAAGGAAATCGCGGCCTTGCCCGCCCAGACCGGCAACCGTGGCCTCGCGGCCTACGATTCGAATCACAAGGTGCTCTACTACGTCGACGAGACCGACCGCGCCGAGCTCAAGGCAGTCGACATCACCGATTCCGGCTTCGGCACCCCGCGTGTAGCCGCCACCGCCTCCCACGACATCTACGCGGTGGGCTACCACCCGGGCACCGACGTCATTGCTGCTATCGTCCCGGAGGATTTTAGCGCCCGCACCGCAACGCTGCTTTCAGGGTCGAACGGAACCTTCACCGAGGCGCCGCTGCCCACCGGCGAACAGCTCTTCGGAGACACTCGCCTGGACGCGGAGCCGGGCACTATTTGGGCTAACGACTTCGCGTGGAAGAACCAGGCGGAGCTTTTGCCCATGAAAGACGGCACGTTCCTCTACAACGGCTCGCCGGAGCCTTACTTCGAGGGCGAGGAACTCCCCACGAAGTCGCTGCTTTACTCCATCAAGCCCGACGCCACCGAGGTCACTGAGCGCGCCACCTTCATGAAGGGCTCGCGCTACACTTCCCAGAGCACCTACCTCGACGGGCTGTCCACCGATGGCGTGCACATCTACCGCTTTAACTCGAATCCCAATCCGTCGGCCGCCGCCGCGCAGTCGCTCATTTACGATCCGGATACCCGCGACGTCAAGGCCGAGAGCGAGCCGACCTTTGGCGTGCTTCCGGGTTGGGCGGCTGTCGGCTTCGACGCAGACGGCACGCCCATTCAGCTTAATGGCTCGACCGGCGATCTCAACTGGCTCCAGCAGGGCAGCTTCACCGTGACGAAGTCCTTCCCGCTGCCCAACGGGCGCGAGACGACCAATGTCACGAACAACACGTTCCTGGTTCGCAAGGACGGCACCATGTTCGTGCCCACTCTCGACGAGTCGCGTGGAGACTGGAAGGAGCACTACGTCCTGCGCCGCATCGATGTCGCGTCCGAAGATACGCCCGCAATCAGCGAGGAAGACAACCTGGCTAAGCTGCGCAAGCGTGCGCTTGCTGTTCCCCAGAAGAAGCTTGACGATGCCACCTCGGCACTGGCCGCAGATCCCACCAACGCTGAGCTGCAGCGTGATGTCGCTATCGCTCAAGCAGAGCTCGACATCGCCACCGCCAAGCTCGACAATGACGCAGACAAACTCGCTGCCGCGCAACAGGCTCTCGCTAAGGCCCAAGCTGGCCAGCCGGAGTCGGGCAAGCCCAAACCTGAAAACCCAAAGCCGGAAAACACCCAGCCAAACAAGCCCAAACCTGAAAACCCGAAGCCGGAAAAGCCCGAGTCGGAGAAGTCAAGCAAGCCGGAGTCGATGAGTGCCTCGGCGACGGTGGCCTGGATCGTGCCGATCCTTACGCTCCTCGCGGCTCTAGGCAGCGTCGGCTACGCCGTTATCCACGGCATGATCCCCGGTCTCAAGCTGCCGAAGCTCCCCTTCTAGCGATTAATTCGGAGCGTCGAGGTGTTGCGTCGTGAGGTAACCGCGGCGCATGCGCTCGACAATGATGGAGCGCAGATACAACGCCAGTCCCCATAGCATCGCAAAGATGATGGCAACGGCGAGCACAGACCAGTGGATGAAGATGCCCATCGCAGCGCCCACGATTTGGCCGGCGAAGATGACGGCGAGCGCCCACGGCTTCTTAATGAAAGCGAACATGATGACGTGGAACGCGAGCCACGCGCCCACCAGCGCGATAGTGGTGGTCGTCCACAGCTCGCCGTTGTAGAGCATGCGCAACGCCAGCAGGGCGAGGACCAGCGTGATGACCTCCATGGTGAGCCCGTTGGCCAGCACCATGCCAGTGAACTGCTTGAGCGGGTCCTTGGCCGGGGCGTGCCCCATGCCCAGCGGGCCTACCTCTGACTCGACGCGGGGCTTGCCCCGCAGTTCGTCACGGTTGTTGTTGCGCGAAGTCATGCAAGTGAGTTTGCCAAAACCGGCAGGGCAAGTCTAATTAATACGGGCCGCGACGTGGTCCAGAATTGCCCCTGCGACGTCGACGCCGGTGGTCTCCGTGAGCGCCACGAATTGAGCGTTGGAATTGACCTCGCAGATAAGCGGCGCGCCGTCGGCATCGAAGAGCACGTCGATGCCGCCGAAGTCGAGGCCGGTCGCGCCCATAGCGCCCCGCGCAGCCGCGATGGTGGCGGCATCGGGAGCAAAGGCCTCGGCCGTGCCGCCGGCTGCGATATTCGCACGAAAGTCACCGGAGCTGCGGCGGATCATGGCAGCGACGAGGTCATCGCCCACGAAGTAGAGGCGCGCGTCCGTGCCCGTGGCCGCGGCGATGAAGCGCTGGAGGACGGCGTCCTCCGTGCCCAGGCCGCACAGGAAGTCCAGGAGTCCGGCGCGGGACTCGACTAATTCCACGCCCGCGCCCCAGGAGCTGCGGGCACGCTTGGCCACGAGCGGGAGCCCGAGAGTGTCGATGGCGGCGTCGGCGTACTTGCCCCAGGCGGTCTGCGGGGCAAAGCGCAGCGGCACGAGCAACGTATCCGGCTGAGGCACGCCTGCGGCGAGCAGGGCCGGGTACGTGAGCGCCTTGGAATCGCAAGTCTCGACGGCCGCGGCGGAGTTGAATACGCGCGTGCCCCGGGCCTCGAGGAGCCGGAGGAGTGCGACGTCCTTGTCGAAGGCCAGGGCGAAGGAGGGGGCATCGACAAGCTGGGCATGGGCATTGGTGACGCGGTCCAGCGTGAGCCCGCGGGCGCGGGCGGCGTCCTCAAGCAGGCCGAACTGGCGGTCAAAGACCGGCCAGTTGAGCCACGCGTTGTGGACGAGCCAGCCCATCTACGCTCCCAGGAGGGTGCGGGCCTCGCCGGCCGTGGCGACGGAGCCGGTGATGATGATGCCCTTGCCCGCGAAGGCCTGGGCGCCGTCTTCGTCGGCGAGCTCGATAGCCTGGTCCACCGCGTCGAGGATGGTATGCGCGGTGTAGACGCGCTCGTCGCCGAAGACGTCGGCGGCGAGTTCCGCGAGCTCCTCCATCTCCATCGCGCGGGGGTTGGAATTCTGCGTGATGACCACGCGATTGACAGCGGGCTCGAGCGTCTTCAAGATGTCGAGGACGTCCTTGTCACCGAAGATGGACACGACGGCGGTGACGTCTGCGAAGTCGAAGTCGCGGTCGAGCGCGGCGACGAGCGAACGCATGCCGTGCGCGTTATGCGCGGAGTCAACGAAGACCGCCGGGTTGGCACGCAAGCGCTCGAAGCGGCCCGGGACCGTGGCTTGGGCGAAGCCGTTGCGGACACTTGCGATGTCGAGGGCGTGGCCAGCGTGGGCGCCGAAGAAGGCCTCCACAGCGGCGAGAGCGGTGGCCGCGTTGTGGGCCTGGTGCTCGCCGAAGAGCGGAATGAAGATGCCCTCGTAGGTGCCGCCCAGGCCGCGCAGAATGAGCTGCTGGCCGCCCACGGCGACAGCAGACTCGGCGACGGCGAACTCGGAGCCCTCGCGCGCGACACCAGAGTCAGTGTCTACGGCGCGCTGGAGGAGGACCTTCATGGCGTCGGGCTCCTGCACGCCAATGATCGCGATGTTCTCGTCCGGGCCGGCGTCGAAGCCCTCGTCGTGCGGGCGCGGCTTGATAATACCGGCCTTCTGCTCAGCGATCTCCGGGAGGGTCTCCCCCAGCCAGTTCATGTGGTCCATGCCGATAGGCGTGATGACGGAGACGTCCGCGTTGATGACGTTCGTGGCGTCCCAGGTGCCGCCCATGCCGACCTCGACGACGGCGACGTCGACGGGAGCGTCCGCGAAGGCCGCGAAGGCCAGCGCCACGAGGACTTCGAACTTGCTCATCGGGGCTTGCCCGGCGAACTTGTCGTCGACCATCGCCACGTAAGGGGCGATCTCCTCCCAGATGCGTACGAGGTCGCGCGCGGGAATGGGATTGCCGTCGATGACGATGCACTCGGTCATCCTGCTCAGTGCTGGCGTGGTGAACAGGCCGGTGCGGCGGTGGAAGGCGCGCAGGAGCGAATCCGTAAGACGAGCGGTTGAGGTCTTTCCATTCGTGCCGGCGATGTGGATGGCCGGGAAAGTCTTCTCCGGGTTGCCCAAGATGTCGAGGAGCATCTCCACGCGGTCGAGCGAGGGATTCGGATCCGTCTCGCGCGGGCGCGCGTTGAGCTCCGCCTCGAGTGCTGCCAGCTGAGCCAGCTCTTCAGGGGTGTCCTCCGCGGGCGCGGGCTCCTCGTACTCGTCCTCGGAACCCATGCCGAGGTTGAGCGTGAGCCCGGAGTCGGTGATCTCCACCGGGCTGTCCGCGGTGCCCTCGGCAAGTGCGTCGACGATCTCGAACTCGTCGTCCTTGCTGTCCTTCTTGTCTGCCACTACTTGAGTGCCTCCAGGCGTGCGGTAATGCGCTCGACCTCTTCTTGTGCAACCTGCTGGCGGGTGCGGATCTTCTCCACGACGGTATCGGGAGCCTTGGAAAGGAAGGCCTCATTGGCGAGCTTCTTGCCGGTCTGCTCAAGTTCCTTCTCCGCCTTGCCCAGGTCCTTGGTCAGGCGCTTGCGCTCGGCCTCGACGTCGACGGTGCCGGAGGTATCCAGTGCGACCTCGACGGTGGCCTGGGTGAGGCGCACCTCGATGGACGCGGACGGCGCGAAGCCGTCTTCCGGCTCGGTTGTGTTGGCGAGGTTGCGGATCATAGCCTCGAGCGGCACTAGATCGCAGGCGGCGAAATCGAGGCGGCCCGGGACCTTCTGCGAAGGCTTGACGCCTTGGTCGGAGCGGAAGCGGCGCAGCTCGGTGATGAGCTTGTCCGCGTCCGCGATGCGGCGCGCAGCAACCTCGTCCTTCTCGGCGCCACCGTTGGTGTCCTCCTGCGTCGGCCACGGGGCGACGACGATGGTCTCGCCGCCGGTGAGAGCCTTCCACAGGACCTCGGTGACAAACGGCATGGTCGGGTGGAGCAGGCGCAGGACCACGTCGAGGACGCGGCCCAGAACGAGCTGCGTATTGTGGCCGGTCAGCCGCTCCGCGTCTGACGTTTCTGCCGAATCGAAGTCGCGCGGGATCTGCGTCTTGGCAATCTCGACGTACCAGTCGCACAGCTCGTCCCACGCGAAGTGGTAGAGCAGCTCGTTGGCCTTGGCGAACTGGTAGTCGTCCAGGTACTTATCCACCTGAACGCGGACCTCTTCGGCGCGGTCGAGGATCCAGCGGTCGGCATCCGTGAGCGCGTCGCGAGCGGGCAGCTCGCCCACGCCCGCGCCGTTCATGAGCGCGAACTTCGTGGCGTTGAAGAGCTTCGTGGCGAAGTTGCGGGAGGCCGCGGCAGCGTCCTGGCCCAGCGGCAGGTCAACGCCCGGGTTGGCGCCGCGCGCGAGGGTGAAGCGCAGGGCGTCCGCGCCGTAGTCGCGGACCCAGTCCATGGGGTCGATGCCGTTGCCGAGCGACTTGGACATCTTGCGGCCCTGCTCGTCGCGGACGAGGCCGTGCAGATAGATGTCGTGGAACGGAATCTGCGGACGGCCGTCCTTGCCTTCGCCGAGGAGCTCCGGGGTATGAGCCCCCGCGAAGGTGCCGAACATCATCATGCGAGCGACCCAGAAGAAGAGGATGTCGTACGCGGTGACGAGCACGTTCGTGGGATAGAACTTCTCCAGATCCGGGGTCTTCTCCGGCCAGCCGAGCGTGGAGAAGGGCCACAACGCCGAGGAGAACCAGGTGTCGAGGACGTCGGGGTCCTGGACGTAGCCAGCTGGCGGCTCCTCGTCGGGGCCGACGCAGACGATATCGCCGTCCGGGCCGTACCAGATCGGAATACGGTGGCCCCACCACAGCTGGCGCGAGATGCACCAGTCGTGCATGTCATCGACCCAGTCGAAGTAACGCGGCTCCAGGGAGGTCGGGTGGATGACGGTATCGCCCTCGCGGACGGCGTCGCCGGAGTACTTGGCGAGCTTCTCCACGGCGACGAACCACTGCAGGGACAGGCGCGGCTCGACGGGCTCGCCGGAACGCTCCGAGTGGCCCACGGAGTGGACGTAGGGGCGGATTTCCTTGACAATGCGCCCCTGCTCGGCGAGCGCCTCGCGGATCTGCACGCGGGCCTCTTCGCGGGTCAAACCATCGAACTGGGTGCCCGTGTTTGCGATATGGCCGGTCGTGTCCATGATGTTCGGCATGTCCAGGTTGTGGCGCAGGCCCATCTGGTAGTCGTTCGGGTCGTGGGCCGGGGTGATCTTCACGGCGCCGGTGCCGAATTCCATGTCCACGTAGTCGTCGGCGATGACCTTGAGCGTGAGGTCGTCGCGGAATGGGTGCGGGAACTCCTGGCCGACGAGGTCCTTGTAGCGCTCGTCGTCCGGGTGGACGGCAATCGCGACGTCGCCGAGCATTGTCTCCACACGGGTCGTGGCCACGATGAGGTGCGGCTCGTCGTCATTGAGGGAGCCGTAGCGAATGGAAACGAGCTCACCCTCGACGTCTTTGTAGACGACCTCGATGTCGGAGACGGCGGTCTCGAGCACCGGCGACCAGTTGACCAGGCGGTTGGCTTGATAGATCAGGCCTTCGTCGTAGAGCTGCTTGAAGATAGTCTGGACGGCGCGAGAGAGACCATCATCAAGCGTAAAGCGCTCGCGGGACCAGTCCACGGAGTCGCCGATGGCGCGCATCTGATTCTGAATAGTTCCGCCGTACTCGCGCTTCCACTCCCAGACCTTCTCAATGAATTCCTCGCGGTCGTAGTCCCAGCGGGACTTGCCCTCGGTCTCCTTAAGCTTGGCCTCGACCTTGGTCTGGGTCGCGATACCCGCGTGGTCCGCGCCCGGCAGCCACAGCGTAGCGAAGCCCTGCATGCGCTTGCGGCGGATAATCGAGTCGATGAGCGTGTGGTCCAAGGCGTGGCCCATGTGCAGCTGACCGGTGACGTTCGGCGGCGGCAACACGATGGAATACGGCTCGGCCTCGGACTCGGCCGACGGTGTGAAGTAGCCCGCCTTCACCCAGCCTTCGTAGAGGTCAGATTCGACCGACTGCGGATCCCAGGACTTGGGCAGCGCGTCGGCGCGGTTGGTACCAACTAAATTCTTGTCATTTCGCTCAGTCACCCGGCCAAGTCTACCCTGTGCGTCAACGCCGAATTCTTACCCCCATTCCAGCATTTTCCCCCGCCCGCGCGCGCCCGGCGCTACATTGCTTTCCATGTCTTCACAAGTAACCCGCCTGCGCACGCGCCACTTCCTCGACGCGCATGCACAAGGAACCAAGTTTTCATGCTTGACCAGCTACGATGCCCTCACCGCCGGTATCTTTGACGAAGCTGGCATCGAACTCCTCCTCGTCGGTGACTCCGCCGCGAATGTCGTCTACGGCCGCGAGACCACGCTCTCCCTTACCCTCGACGAAACCATCACCATGGCCAAGGCCGTCGTCGCCGCCACACAACGCGCCTTCGTCGTCGTCGATCTTCCCTTCGGCTCCTACGAGGCCTCGCCTTCGCAGGCGCTCGAATCCGCTGTCCGCGTCATGAAGGAGACCGGGGCGCACGCCGTGAAGTTCGAGGGCGGCGCGGAGCTCGCCCCCACCGTCGAGAAGTTGGTCGCCGCAGGCATCCCTGTCTGCGCGCACATCGGGTTCACGCCCCAGTCCGTCCACGCCTTGGGCGGCTTCCGCGTCCAGGGCCGCGGGGACCAAGCCGACCGCTTGCTTGCCGATGCCTCCTCCCTCGCCGCCGCCGGCGCCTTCGCCGTCGTCCTCGAGATGGTCCCGGCCCCCGTTGCCGCGCGCGTCACGAAGACCATCGACATCCCAACGATCGGCATCGGCGCCGGGGCCGACACCGACGGCCAGATCCTCGTATGGACCGACATGGCCGGACTGTCCACCGTCGCCCCGCGCTTCTCCCGCACGTACGCAGACCTGCGCGCCACGCTCACCGAGGCCGTCTCCTCCTACATCGCAGACATCAACTCCGGCTCCTTCCCCTCCGAGGCAGAAAGCTTTCAGGACTAATGCAGATTCTCACCACTAAAGCTCAACTATTCGCATTCCAACGCACTGGCTCGGTCGGATTGGTTCCCACCATGGGCGCGCTCCACGGCGGCCACGCCTCACTCGTGCGCCGCGCACGCGAAGAGAACGACACCGTGGTTGTCTCCGTCTTCGTCAATCCCCTGCAGTTCGACAAGCTCGGCGACTGCGAGGATTACCGCGAATACCCGCGCAACCTCGACGCGGACGCCGCGTTCCTCGAGTCGCTCGGCGTCGACGCAGTCTTCGCGCCCTCGCCGGAGGAGATGTACCCGAACGGCCAGGCCATCTGGGTACGCACCGGCCGCATGGGCGAGGCCCTCGAGGGTGTGACGCGCCCCGGGCACTTCGATGGTGTCGCCACCGTCGTGACCAAGCTGTTCAACCTCGTGCGCCCGGACCGCGCCTACTTCGGCCAGAAAGACGCACAGCAGGTCGCTATCATTCGCCGCATGGTCGCCGACCTCGACCTGCCCGTCGACATCGTGGCGGTCCCCATCGTCCGCGCCGCCGACGGCCTCGCCGAGTCCAGCCGCAACCAGCGCCTCTCCCCCGACGAGCGCCCGCAGGCCCTCCAGCTGTCCCAGGCGCTCTTCGCGCTGCGCGACGGCGCCACGCTTGACAAGGCCCGCGCGATGATCGACAGGCTCGACTACCTCGTCGTCGTCGACCCGCTTACCCTGAACGCAGTCGAGCCGGACCAGCGCCCCGCCCTCGCGCTGTGTGCAGCGTGGGTCGGCCCGGTCCGGCTCATTGACAACCTCGAGCTGAGCTAGAGGAGATCCTTCACGGCCTCGCGCTCGGCGCGCAGCTCGGCGACGGAGGCCTCGATGCGCTCCTTCTGGAAGTCGCTGAGCTCGAGGCCCTGAACGATCTCCCACTTACCGTCGCGCGCAATGGTCGGGAAGCCGCAGATGAGTCCCTCGTCCACGCCGTAGCTGCCGTCCGAGACAACAGCGGCGGTGCGCCAGTCCTCGGTGCCGGCGAACCAGTCGCGCATGTGATCGATGGCCGCCGAGGCCGCCGACGCAGCAGACGACGAACCGCGGACCTCGATGATCTCGGCACCGCGCTTGGCCACGCGCGGAATGAACTCATCGGCGTACCAGGCCTGGTCGACCTCGACCTTCTCGCCATTTGCCTCGGCGAACGTGAGATCCGGGAACTGGGAAGCGGAGTGGTTGCCCCAGACCGCGACCTTCGTGAAGTCCGTCGTGCGCTTGCCGGTCTTCTCGGCCAGCTGGCTCAGTGCACGGTTGTGGTCGAGACGCATGAGAGCGGTGAACTGGCGTGAGTCCAGATCCGGAGCGTTCTTCGAGGCAATGAGCGCGTTAGTATTCGCCGGGTTGCCCACGACGAGCACCTTGACGTCGCGGTCCGCGAAGTCGTTGATGGCCTTGCCCTGCGGGCCGAAGATGGCGCCGTTGGCGCTGAGCAGGTCAGCGCGCTCCATACCCTTCGTGCGCGGGCGGGAGCCGACGAGGAACGCGGCGGTGGTGCCGGTGAATGCTTCCTCCAAGTCGGTGGTGACGGTGACGGACTGGAGCAGCGGGAAGGCGGCATCGGCAAGCTCCATGGCCACGCCGGTCGCGGCCTGCTTCGCGGGCTCAATCTCCAGCAACACCAAGTCGACCGGCACGTCCTTGCCGAAGACCTCGCCGGAAGCCACACGGAAAGCAAGGGCGTAGCCGATATTGCCGGCCGCGCCCGTAATCGTCACACGCTGAGCAGAAGTCATCACAGTTCCTTTCACACGACTGAATTTGCTCTTAGTGTCTAGTTTCCCTGCACACCCATGAAAATGCGACCACTGTGACCTAACCCCAACCGGGCACCCCCCAAATGGGCTCCACCTTTCACCCATTTCGGGTAGATTTCCACATTTGAATTTCACGGCCCGCGCTTTTCGGGCACGATGGATAGGCAGAGAAATTTGAGAAAGGGAGACCCACAGCGATGGCTACTGATGACAACGCTACGACCGAGACAACCGGCACCACCGCGGCCGAGGTCGCCGTCGAGCGAGTCGTCGAAATTGCTACAGAGCAATTTTCCCGCAAGGGTTTCGCCGAGACAAAGCTCGACACCATTTCCCGCGCGTCCGGCATGTCCAAGCGCATGATCCACTATCACTTCGGCGATAAGCAGGGGCTGTATCAAAAGGCACTAGCCCACGCCGCCGAGTTGCTCGCACCCAATGTGGCGCTCATGGAAACCCACTCCGCCGTGCCCGTCGAAGGCGTGCGCAAGCTCGTGGACACCATCTTCGACCAGTACGTCGCCCACCCTGAGGCCGTGCGCCTGCTCACGCAGGAATCCGTCATCCAGTCCCTCGAGACCACGCAGAACGCCGCGGTCACGGACCTCTCCGAGCTCTCGCTCCACCTGGATAAGCTGCTCATGAAGGGCCAGGATGCCGGCGCTTTCCGCCCCGGTATTTCCGCGAATGACGTCTTCGTGCTCATCGCGTCGCTCGCGATGTACCGCACGACGAACAAAGACATGATGATCAATCTGCTGGGTCTCGACATGACGAACGAGACCAACACGGAGGGCATGCGCCGCATGGTTATCGACGCCATCCTTGCGTTCCTCACGGCGAATATTCCGGACACCGGTCAGGAGTCCTACCTCACCGCCAAGGTCGAAGACGATGAGTCCGAGGTGCCCTCGGATGTCTACGACTCGGGTGCGGGCATTTACGACTAATCCCCCGTTCCTTGCGAAAATCGTCGCGAGAGTTCAACGCACATGACGATTTTCGGCAGCAACTCGCCCCGTTCCTTGCGAAAATCCTCCCGCGCCAGCACGGCTGCGGGAGGATTCTTTTAGGCGGACTGTTCGGCCGGGGCGTAGAGGTACTCGGGCTCGGCCTCGCCGCGGACGGTGGCGGCCGTGATGCGCACGCCGGAGATGTCTTCGCGGTCCGGGAGGTCGTACATGATGGGCACGAGCAGCTCCTCAAGGATGGCACGCAGGCCGCGGGCGCCGGTCTTGCGCTCCATGGCGAGCTCGGCGATTTCCTCGAGGGCGTCCTTATCGAACTCGAGGGCGGCACCGTCCATCTCGAACAGAGCCTGGTACTGGCGCACGAGCGAGTTCTTCGGCTCGGTGAGCACGCGGACGAGGGACTCCGTGTCGAGGTTGTCCACGGTCGCGACGACGGGCAGGCGGCCAATGAACTCGGGGATGAGGCCGAACTTCACGAGGTCCTCCGGACGCACCTGGTCGAAGAGGTCGTGGCGCTCGCGCTCGGCGGCGGTGTCCAGCTTCGCACCGAAGCCCACGCCCTTCTTGCCCACGCGGTCCGCGATGACCTTCTCCAAACCCGCGAAGGCACCGGCGACGATGAACAGGATATTCGAGGTATCGAGCTGGATGAACTCCTGGTTCGGGTGTTTGCGGCCGCCCTGCGGCGGGATAGCAGCGACGGTGCCCTCGAGGATCTTGAGAAGCGCCTGCTGCACGCCTTCGCCGGAGACGTCGCGGGTAATCGACGGGTTTTCCGACTTGCGGGAGATCTTGTCAATCTCGTCAACGTAGATGATGCCGCGCTGCGCGCGCTCCACGTCGAAGTCCGCGGCCTGCAACAGCTTGAGCAGAATATTTTCCACATCCTCGCCCACATAGCCGGCCTCAGTGAGCGAGGTGGCATCGGCGATAGCGAACGGGACGTCGAGCATGCGCGCGAGCGTCTGCGCGAGGTAGGTCTTGCCGGAGCCGGTCGGGCCGAGCATCAAGATGTTGGATTTTGCGATTTCTACAGCGTCTTCGGGTGCGGCGTGGCGCCTACGGGAGGCATCGGCAGCCTGGGCCTCGTCCGACTTCATGCGCTTGTAATGGTTGTAGACCGCCACCGACAGCGCGCGCTTGGCGCGATCCTGGCCAATGACGTACTTGTCGAGGAACGCCGAAATCTCCGAGGGGCGCGGCAGGCGCGTCTCCGCCTTCTCCTCCGCGGCCTCAGCGTTCTTCCCCAGCTCCTCTTCGATGATCTCGTTGCACAGCTCAATGCACTCATCGCAGATGTAGACGCCGCCGCCGGCGATAAGCTTCTTCACTTGCTTCTGGCTCTTCCCACAGAATGAGCATTTCAGCAGGTCAGCGCTTTCTTGCATGCGTGCCAATTCAGGCCTTCCGTCTCGATTGCGTCTAGGGAGTCGCGCGCTGGGCGCGCCGTAACTTCCCACTCTAGTAAATCAACGCGCCGCCGCCCCGATTTCTTCCCGCGCGGCGACACATGAAGATGAATATTATTGCCGGTCCGCTAGACATAGACCAAGCGGTACAGTACCTTTCCTTCAACCCTGCACAGGGGCAGAAAAATGACTTTGGTAATACATTAACTGGAAAGGCCCTGACCATGGACATTCGGTCGCGCATCGACTCTCACCGCATGGGAACGTATCAATGGACCATCATCGCCATTGCGCTCTTTATCAACTCCTTGGACGGCTATGACATGGTCGCCATGGCCTTCGCCGCCTCGGCCGTCACGGACGACTTTGGGTTGAGCGGTTCAGCGCTGGGCTGGCTGCTTGCCGCGGCGGGCATCGGCATCGCGCTCGGCTCTCTCATCCTAGCCCCGCGCGCGGACCGCTGGGGCCGCCGCACAGTCATCCTCTTAGGCCTCGCCATCGATCTTGTGGGTCTCGTCGCGACGGCGCTCGCGCCGAACTTCGCGCTCCTGCTCGCCGCGCGCATCCTCACCGGCGTGGGCGTGGGCGCCATCCTCACGTGCGTCACGGTGCTCGTGAGCGAGTTTTCCAACCTGCGCCACCGCGGTCTCGCCGTGGCCATCTATGCCTCGGGCTACGGCCTAGGCGCCGCCGCGTGCGGCTGGGTGGCCAAGTCTTTCGGCGCCTGGGAGATTATCTTCTGGGTCGGCGCCGCACTCACTCTCGTCGCGCTTGCTCTCGCGTGGTCTATCCCTGAGTCCCCCGACTTCCTCGCGGCCCGCGGCGACTCCGCCGGTGTGCGTCGCCTTGCCCTGCGCTTGGGCCTCGGCTCCGACATCATTGTGGCGCCCGCTCAGCCTTCCGATGCCGCCCTCCGCGACGTCCTCTCCCCCGCTTGGCGCCCCATCTCGCTGCGCCTATGGGCAGCCTTCGCCCTCGGCTCGTCCGCGTTCGGTTTCGCGTCGCAGTGGACACCCAAGCTTCTCGATACCGCCGGGCTCAGCGCCGAGCAGGGCATCCTGGGCGGCATCATGCTCTCTGTGGGCGGCACGCTGGGCTCGCTTGCCTTCGGGACGCTCACGACGCGCATTCGCGCTCAGCGCCTACTCATCGGTTGCTGCCTCGCGGCGGCGGTCGTGCTCGTGGCCTTCATCTCTTTGTCGGGCGCGCCGCTGGCGATGCTCGTCCTCGGCGTCGTGGCGGGCATGTTTTTAAACGGCTGCATCACGGGCTTCTACACCGTGGTCCCGGCGGCCTATCCCGGCGCGCTGCGTGCCTCGGCGATGGGAGCGGCCATTGGCGTCGTGCGCGTGGCCACGACGGCCTCGCCCATCCTCGTGGGCTACCTCGTCGACGCAGGGTGGACGCCGTTTGCGCTCTACGTTCTCTTCGCGGTACTCACCGTTGCGGGCGGTGTGTGCCTGCGCGGAATTCGGGAGTACCGTAAGGTTCACACGACTCCTGCGCGCGAGCGCGTTCTGGTTTAGCCTGAAGGCATGTTCTCCCTTAATAATCAGATTGCAGTCGTCACCGGTGCCGCGACGGGCATTGGTAAGGGCATCGCCTCCGCATTGTGCGAGGCTGGTGCCACCGTCGTCATCGCTGATCTCAACGAGTCGGCCGCGGCTGACACCGCCGCATCACTGGGTGCGCACTCGCGCTTCGTCGACGTGACCAAGCGTGAGACGGTCCGCGCGCTCTATGACTCCGTCGTCGAGGAATTCGGCCGCCTCGACATCGTGTGCTCCAACGCGGGTGTCTTCCCCAACGCGCCACTGGAGAGCATGACGGATGAGCAGTGGGATGCGATGTTCGCCATCAATACGCATGGCACGTTCACCGTGGTGCAGGAGGCGCTGCCGCATATGAAAGCACAGCGCTACGGCCGCATTGTCATCACGACCTCGATCACCGGCTCCCACACGGGCTTCCCCGGTTGGGCACACTATGGCGCATCCAAGGCCGCGCAGCAGGGCTTCATGCGTTCCGCCGCGCTCGAGGTCGCCCGCGACGGCATCACCATCAACGGCGTGCTGCCGGGCAACATCCTGACGGAGGGCCTCGAAGGCCAGGGCGAGGAGTACCTCGCCGAGATGACCCGCGCCATCCCCATGCACCGCCTGGGCGACCCGCGCGATATCGGCAATGCCGCCGCGTTCCTCGCCTCCCGCGAAGCCGGCTACATCACGGGCCAAACCCTCATCATCGACGGCGGCCAGGTGCTGCCGGAGACCCCCGAAGCGATTCTGCCGCCGTACGAGGCTTAGACTTCTCTCCCGTTCTTATGCGATAGCGCACAAAGAGTCTTGTGCCGTGTTCGGTGTGCCCTGGGCAACCGCTATGACGCACAGCTCGTGCACCGCGTTCACGCCGTCCTATATCTGTGCGGTGTGGTGGCCCAAGGCGAATAAGGCGGGCGCGCTCGCCTCCATGCTCACTGGTGCTGTGGTGTCCGTGGGGTGGAATGCCCTGGGCCTCGACGCTGCGACGGGCTGGGACGCGATGGTTGCGGGCATCGGCAGCTCCACGCTGGCCATGGTTGTGGGGAACGCTGGCGACGCAGCGGCGCTACCCAGTGCCAGCTCGCATTCAGGCAGCACTGCGGGAGATCTAAAAAAGGGCGGCCCGAAGGCCGCCCTTGTGTCTTAGCGCTTAAGCGTTGAGCTTACGGTAATCAAACACCGTATCAATGAGACCGTACTCGACGGCTTCCTGCGCGGTGAGGATCTTGTCGCGGTCGGTGTCCTGGCGGACCTGCTCGGAGGTACGGCCGGTGTGGCGGGCCAGCGTGTCCTCCATGAGGCGACGCATACGCTCGATCTCGGCAGCCTCGATGGCGAGGTCAGAGACCTGGCCCTGGGTGCCTTGCGTGCGCGGCTGGTGGATGAGGATGCGGGAGTTCGGCAGGGCTGCGCGCTTGCCCGGGGCACCGGCGGCCAGCAGCACAGCGGCAGCGGACGCGGCCTGGCCCAGGCAGACGGTCTGCACGTCGGGGCGAACGTACTGCATGGTGTCGTAGATAGCCATCAGCGAGGTGAACGAGCCACCCGGGGAGTTGATGTACATCGTGATGTCGCGGTCCGGGTCCTGGGACTCGAGGACGAGCAGCTGCGCCATGATGTCGTTGGCGGAGGTGTCATCGACCTGGGTGCCCAGGAAGATAATGCGCTCCTCGAAGAGCTTGGAGTACGGGTTAGTCTCCTTGGTGCCCTGGGCGGACTGCTCGATAAAGGACGGCAGCACGTAGCGGGAGTTCGGCATCTGGAAATTAGACATAAAAGATTCTCCTTCTAAAAGAATGCGTGCCGGTTTAGAGGTTGGACAGCGGGCCCTGAGCGGACTCGATGACGTGGTCGACGATGCCGTAGTCCTTGGCTTCCTGCGCGGTGAACCAGCGGTCGCGGTCGGAGTCCTTGGTGATCTGCTCGAAGGTCTGGCCGGTGTGCTCAGCGATGAGCTCGGCCATCTCGCGCTTCGTGGCGGCGAACTGCTCGGCCTGGATGGCGATATCGGCAGCGGTGCCACCCACGCCAGCAGACGGCTGGTGCATCATAATGCGTGCGTGTGGCAGAGCGTAGCGCTTGCCCTTCGTGCCGCCGGAGAGCAGGAACTGGCCCATGGAGGCAGCCAGGCCCATGCCGTAGGTGGCGATATCGCACGGCGAGTACTTCATCGTGTCGTAGATGGCCATGCCGGCCGTGACGGAACCGCCCGGGGAGTTAATGTAGAGCGAAATGTCGCGAGTGGGATCCTCAGCCGACAGAAGCAGGATCTGTGCGCACAGCTTATTCGCAATCTCGTCGTCCACCTGGGTGCCCAGGAAGATAATGCGCTCGCGCAGCAGGCGCTCGTAGACGCTATCGCCCAGGTTCATGCCTGCGCCCGGTGCCGTCATAGTGATGTCAGACACTTCTAATCAGTCTCCTTCGTACGTGTTCTTTTCCGCTTTGCCGCCGCAGCGAAAACCACGACGCGAAAAGCCAATGGCACCACCCTACCGCGCTTTGGTCGCCAAGAACCCCTCGAAAGGGCCTTGTTCGCTATGAGCGTTACGCCAGCCGCGTAGGCATGCAAAAAGCCCGGGCTGCAGCCCGGGCTTTCAGCGTGAAAGATTAATCCTCAGCGTTCGCTGCGGTCTCCTCGTCTTCTTCGATCTCGCCGAAGTACTGCTCGACGTCGACCTTGGTGCCGTCCTCGTCCTTAGCATCAACGCGGCAGATGGAGGCCGCGAGTGCCTTGCCACGGCGGACGTCGGCAAACAGGTTGCCGATCTGGCCGTTGGACTGGATCTGCTGGATGAACTGGTTCGGGTCCATGCCGTAGGACTGTGCGGTGAACAGGATGTGATCGGTGAGCTCCTGCTGGGAGACCTCCGGCTCTTCCTTGTCAGCGACGGCGTCCAGGAACAGCTGGGTGCGCACGGACTCTTCAGCCTGCTCGCGGGACTCCTTGTCGAACTCCTCGCGGGTGGTGCCCTGTGCCTCGAGCAGCTGGGCGAGAGCCTTCTCGTCGTGTGCGAGCTGGCCCAGGACTTGGTGCAGCTGAGCGTGAACCTGCTCGTCCACGATGGACTGCGGCAGCTCGAAGGACACCTGCTCCATGGCAGCCTTGAGGACCTCGTCGCGGATGGCAGCAGCCTGCTCGGACTTCTTGGACTCCTCGACCTGGCCCTTGGTGGCCTCGCGCAGCTCCTCGATGGTGTCGAACTCAGACGCCATCTGAGCGAACTCGTCGTCGAGGTTCGGCAGCTTGCGCTCCTTGGACTGAACGACGTGGACCTTGATGGTGGCCTCTTCGCCCTTGTGCTCGCCGGAGTTGATCTCAGCGGTGAACTCGTTGTCCTCGTCGGTCTTCATGCCGCGCAGTGCGGTGTCGAGGCCCTTGATGAGGTCGTCGTCGCCGATGCGGTAGGACAGGCCCTCGGTGGACGCGTCCTCAATCTTCTTGCCGTCGATCTCGGCGGTGATGTCGATGATGGCGTAGTCGCCGGTCTTCATCTTGCGCTTGGTGTCCTTGAGCTCACCGAAGCGCTCGGCGAGGTTCTCCAGAGCCTCGTCCACGGCGGCATCGTCAGCAACGATGGCCGGAACGGTGACGGCGATCTTGGAGAAGTCCGGAACCTCGATCTCCGGGCGGACGTCGACCTCAGCGGTGAACTCGACAACGTCGTTGTCCTCGATCTTGGTGATGTCGATCTCCGGCTGGCCGATGACCTTGAGGTCGTTTTCAACGACGGCCTGCTCGTAGCGGGTAGGCAGCATGTCGTTGACGACCTGCTCGAGGATGGGGCCGCGGCCGATGCGCGCATCGATAAGCTGGCGCGGCGCCTTGCCCTTACGGAAGCCCGGGATCGAGACCTGCTGCGCGATGGCAGCGTAAGCCTGCGCGATCTCCTTGTCCAGCTCCGAGAACGGAACGTTAACGGTCAGCTTGACGCGAGTATCGCTCAGCTTGTCGACGGTGGTCTTCACGGAAAACTCTCCTGCGGGTAGTTAGTAGAATGTACGGCTCACAAGTGTACTAAAGGGGTCCAAGACTCTTCGTCTTGGACCCCTTCTTTTACGTCGGGACGACAGGATTTGAACCTGCGACCCCCTGCTCCCAAAGCAGGTGCGCTACCAAACTGCGCCACGTCCCGCGACCCGCCGAAACGGGTTCATCGCGCAAGTCTACTGGGTGTAGCGCCGTTTGCGGAAACCGGCAGCTAGTCTGGCAAACATGGCGATTTTATTTATCGATGTCGACGGCACGCTCGTCAACTCCTATCCCGGCATCGCCGCGTGCATCCGCGCGACCATGGATGAGCTCGGCCTGCCCCAGCCTTCCGATGCCCAGCTCCACCGGCTCCCCGGGCCCCCACTGCGCGATACCCTCGCGGCCTGGGGCTATGCTTCCGATGCCGTCGAGCGTATCTACGCCGCATTCCACCAGGTGTATGACACGTCGGGGTGGAAGTGGACCACGCTCCACGAGGGCTGGGCGGACGCCCTACCTCGGTGGAAGGCGGCGGGCCACACGCTGTGCACGGCGACAAGCAAGGGCGACACCGTCACCACACGCATCCTGGACCAGTTGGGTGTCCTCGAGCACTTCGACTTCATAGGCGGCGCCGACGACGAGGGCGGCACGCGCAAGCGCAAGCGCGAGGTCATCGAGTGGGTCCTTGATTCCATGGACTTACGCGGCCACGAGTCCAAGATCCTCATGATCGGCGACCGCTCCCACGACACGGAGGGCGCCCGCCCACTCGGCATCGCGACGGCGCTCGTGGGCTGGGGCCACGGCAGCCAGCCCGAGTTCGACGACGCGGATTTCTTTGCGCCGGACTTCCCAGCGCTCGAGGCTATCGTCGCCGGATGGACTAGTTAAAGTCGTTCGGGTGCGGGCCGCCGCGGCCGTCCTCGCCGCGATCCAGGCTCGTGATACCCGCCATCTCGTCCTCGGTGAGTTCGAAGCCGAAGACGTCGAAGTTCTCTGCGATGCGCTCCTTGTGCGCGGACTTCGGGAAGACGATGACGCCATTCTGCAGCTGCCAGCGAATAAGCACCTGTGCTGGGGTGACACCATGGGCCTCGGCCGGACCGGTGACCTCGGGCTGCTCCATAATGTCGGTCTTGCCCTGACCCAGCGGACCCCACGACTCGATCTTGATGCCGTGTGCACGAATGCCGTCGAGCTCGCGCCAACGCTGAAGGTACGGATGCAGCTCGACCTGATTGACGGCTGGCGTCTCCTCGGTATTGAGCTCGAGTTCCTCAATGTGGCCGAGCTCGAAGTTCGCGACGCCGATGGACTTGACCTTGCCGGCCTTCTTCAGCTCGATGAGCTGCTTCCACGCTTCGACGAAGGTGTCCTTCTCCGGGGTCGGCCAATGGATGAGGTAGAGGTCGACGTAGTCGAGGCCCAGCTTCCGCAGTGACTCGTCCAGCGCCGCGGCGGCGTCGGTCTGGCGGTCATTCCACAGCTTCGTGGTTATGAACAGCTCCTCGCGCGGGATGCCGGACTCGGCGATGGCCTGGCCCACGCCCTCCTCGTTACCGTAGATGGCTGCGGTATCGATGTGGCGGTAGCCCACGCGCAGCGCCTCGGCCACGAGTTCCGCGGTCTGCTCTGGGTCGACCTTAAACACACCAAAGCCCAGCTGAGGGATAGTATTTCCGTCGTTTAACTTGATATTCGGTACAGTCATGCGGCCTAGAATACGCCAAAACCCCGGCCGAAACCGGGGTTGAAAGTTGGAGGGAATGACGGGAATCGAACCCGCGTCTTCAGCTTGGAAGGCTGAGGTATTAGCCACTATACGACATTCCCATGCCGTCAAACGCGTGCGCGTAACGTGCTGCTCAACACTTTAACGCATGGCACGTGGAATTGAGAAAACGGGAACTCAGGAACCCAGCTAATCGTTATAGTGGGCAGGAAGAACATACTTTTAAGTACATGGGAGTGAGTGGTCTACAACATGACGGGCCTCATTATTATCCTCGCGGCCGTCGGAGGCGCAGTGTGGTTTGTCTCGAGCCGTTCGAAGAAGAACACCGCGGCCATCGAGCAGCAGAGCTTTGAAGACGCAATCGCAGACGCGCGCCGCTGGACCGAGCGCCTCGGCGGCCAAGTGATGAACCTCTCCGGCACGGACACCGCATCTCAGCAGGCGATGGCTGATGCTTCGGAGCGTTTCACCGCGGCGAACTCCGCACTCGCCAGCGCCACGACGACCAAGCAGGCGAACCTCGCGCGCGAATCCGCGCTCGAGGGCCTGCACTACGTCAATGCCGCCCGCGAGATCATGGGAATGCCTTCCGGCCCGCAGCTCCCGCCGCTCGAGGGTCAGCGTCAGGCTGGCCGCGTCACGGAGGAGCGCACGGTCGAGCTCCAGGACGGCCAGACGATTACCGCCTCGCCGTACGCCTCGGCGAATACCCCGAACTACTACCCCGGCGGCACCGTCGCTGGCCGTCCGGTCCCCGCTGGCTGGTACTCGCGTCCATGGTGGGCCGATGCTCTGAGCACCGGTGTGTGGATGATGGGTTACTCCATGATGTTTAACGCTATGTTCGCGGGCATGTCCGGTATTGGCTACTCGGCCGCAGCCGCAGAGTCCGGCGCCTGGGACGGCGGCGGCGACATGGGAGACATGGGCGGCGGAGACATGGGCGGCGGCGAAGATGGCGGCGGCTTCTTCGACGGTCTCTTTGGTGGCGGCGACGGAGACGGCGGCGGCCTGTTCGACATGGACTTCGACTTCTAAGCCCCGTCCCCCAAGTCAACACAAGCGCCAGGGTTCTTGGAGGCCCCCTTAGCTTTGGGTTTATGGCGCTTCAGGCCGACTCAGACCCCTCGAAACGCAACAAACCCAAAGCTAAGCCTCGTGCCGTTTGGGGACGTCGAAATGATAAAACCCACTGCCACGCACGGAAAACGACGAAAGCGCCAGCGAAAGCTGGCGCTTGAGTCATATTCGGGGCGATTAGGCCTCCGGAAGCTCCGGGGCGATGCCGGTGCGCTCGTACTCGGCGAGGATGTCAATGCGGCGCTGGTGGCGCTCGGCGCGGGACCATTCCTGATCGAGGAAAGCGTCGACGATGGCGAGTGCCTCTTCCTCGGAGTGCATGCGGCCACCGATGCCAATGAGCTGAGCGTTGTTGTGCTCGCGTGCAAGGCGGGCGGTCTCCGGGGACCACGCGAGGGCACAACGAGCACCCTTCACCTTGTTCGCAGCGATCTGCTCGCCGTTGCCGGAGCCACCGAGCACGATGCCGAGCGAACCCGGATCGTTGACGGTGCGCTGGGCGGCGTCGATGCAGTATGCCGGGTAGTCATCCTCGGCATCATAAGCGTGGGCGCCACAGTCAATAACTTCGTGGCCTTGGTTCTTCAGGTGTTCAGCAATGACATTCTTCGTCTCGAACCCTGCGTGGTCTGCTCCTAGATATACGCGCATGACCACGATGGTACCGCACCCGCTCAGTTCCGCTGCGCAAACTCAAACATTGCGGTAAACGTAAGTGTCATGACGCGCTACCTCACGACCACGCTCATCCTCTTCGCCGTGTGCTTCGCTGCGGGGATCGGGACGCTCATCGTCACGAGCCTGCCCAACTATCGGGGATTTCTCATCGGCTGGGTCCTCGCCACGCTCGCCAACCTAGGCCTCGTGGTCGCCGTAGGCTACGCACTGTTCAGCAAGCGCTTTGACAAGGGCGCACGCACCCACGCCCAGCTCTTGGTCGCCTTCATCGTGGGACTCATCGGCACCGCGTCCTGGGCGAGCTGGGTGCTGGCCGCGTGGGAGGAATACCAGGCGCAGCAGACCCTGCCGATTATCAACATCGCGGGCCTGCCCTCGCTACCCTGCACGGTCATCGTGGTGGTCATCCTCGCCACCGCAGCATGTCGAGCGCGTAAGCGCTAGTTGTCGCGCACCTGCGGCATTTCGGTGCGGGTGCGCTTGATCTCGAAGAAGTACGGGTACTGCGCGAGACGCACGGCGGCATCGAAAATCTCGCCGGCCTCCTCGCCGGTCGGAATGCGGGTAATGACGGGGCCGAAGAAGGCCGTATCGCCCAGCTTGACCACCGGGGTGCCGACGTCGTCGCCGACCTCGGAAATACCTTCATGGTGGAACGTGCGAAGGTCCTCGTCGACCTCCTCCGTATTGGCGACGGAAGCAAACTCTGCGGGAAGGGCGGCATCGGCAAGCGCGGCTGTGATGATGTCGTCGTAGGCGCCGTAGCCCTTCTTGCCGCCCTCGCCGGCGCCGTGGATGCGGGTGCCCATGGCGGTGTAGTAGGCGTCGATCTTCTCCGGGGCTTCGAGCATGATCTTCGCGGCGACGCGGGCCGGGCCCCAATTCGCCTTCATCATCTCCATGTAGTCCGGGTCCAGGTCGCGGCCGTCGTTGAGGACGGAGAGCGACATGGGCTTGAACTCGACGCTAATATCGCGGACCTTCTCCACTTCCTTCATCCAGCGGGACGTGGCCCACGCGAACGGGCAGGTGCAATCGAACCAGAAGGTAACGGTCTGCATTATTTCTCCTAAAAAATGGTGTGCGTTATCGTTCCCCCAGACTAATGTGGGTAGCGTTACTTTTCACACAAAATTTCGGAGGAACCCCAATGACCTCGGTTAATCTCACCCGCTCGGAGGCGCAGGCCCGCGCAGCCCTCGTCACAGTTGAGCACTACGACGTAGACCTTGATATCACCGGCGAGAAGCAGTTCCGCTCCCGCACCACCGTATCGTTTACGGCGAAGGAGGACGGCTCCACGTTCATCGATCTGCGTGGGGATTCTGCCACCGCAACCTTGGATGGCGAGGCCATCGACTTCGAGTACGACCCCACCTACGGCATTCCGCTGGAGCTGAAGAAGGGCGCGCACGTCCTCGAGGTCGATGCACTCATCACCTACTCGCGCACCGGCGAGGGCCTGCACCGCTTCGTGGACCCGGCCGATAACCAGCCGTACCTCTACACCCAGTTCGAAACGGCCGATGCCAAGCGCGTCTTCGCCTGCTTCGACCAGCCGAACCTCAAGGCGACGTACTCGCTGTCCTTTACGGCCCCGAGCGACTGGACGATCATCACCAATGGCCCCGTTGAATTTGATGGAACTCGCTGGCGCTGCGAGATCGACTACCCGCTCTCCACGTACCTCGTTGCCGTGTGCGCGGGTCCCTACTACCGCGTCTCGGATGTGTGGGAGGGCACGCTTACGGAGCACCCGGAGGGCCAGCCCGCGCAGGAACTCACGGTGCCGCTGGGCATCTACTGCCGCCAGTCCCTCAAGGACTCCCTCGACGCCGAGCGCCTGTTCACGGAGACCAAGCAGGGCTTCGACTTCTACCACCGCAACTTCGGTTACGCCTACCCGTTTGGCAAGTACGACCAGATCTTCGTGCCGGAATTCAATGCGGGTGCGATGGAGAACGCCGGCTGCGTGACCATTCGCGACGAGTACGTCTTCACCTCGCCGGCGACGCACTACAAGTACGAGCGCCGCGCGGACACCATCCTCCACGAGCTCGCCCACATGTGGTTCGGCGACCTCGTGACCATGGAGTGGTGGGACGACCTGTGGCTCAACGAGTCGTTTGCCACCTGGTCCGCGGCCATCTCCCAGGCGGAGGAAACCCAGTACGACACCGCCTGGGTCACCTTCGCCAACGTGGAGAAGTCCTGGGCCTACCAGCAGGATCAGCTGCCCACCACGCACCCCATCTCCACGGATGCGTCTGATATCGAAACCGTCGAGCAGAACTTTGACGGCATCACCTACGCCAAGGGCGCCTCGACGTTGAAGCAGCTGCAGTCCTACGTCGGCCGCGAGAATTTCCTGGCAGGCGTACGCCGTCACTTCGCCGCGCATGCGTTCAGCAACGCGACCTTCTCCGATTTGCTGCAGCACCTCGAGGAGGCCTCTGGTCGCGACCTGTCCTTCTGGGCGCAGCAGTGGCTCAAGACCACGGGCGTCAACACGGTGAAGCCTGCCTTTACCGTGGAGGACGGCAAGTATGCTTCATTCTCTGTTGAGCAGTCCGGCGACACGCTGCGCACGCACCGCCTCGCGGTCGGCCTCTACAACGTGGTCGACGGGGCTGTCACCCGTGTCCGCCGCGAAGAACTCGATATCGATGGTGCCTCCACGTCGGTGGACGCCCTCATTGGCGCCGAGAAGGCAGACTTCGTCCTCGTCAACGATGACGACCTCACGTACGCACTTATCGAGTTTGATGAGGACTCGCTCGCGTTCGCTATCGAGAACATCGACAAGTTCGTCGATCCCATGGCCCGCACGCTGTGCTGGTCCGCGGCGTGGGAGATGACCCGCGGCGGCACCATGCGCGCCCGCGACTTCGTGGCGCTCGTCGCCCGCGGTGCGTCCGCAGAGACGGAGCTCGCCGTCCTCGAACGCATCCTTATCCAGGCGGTATCCGCCCAGCGGCAATACGCCGATCCCGCCTGGGCAGCGAGCGATGAGACCCTTGCATCTGCCCTGCTTGGCGGCGCACAGAACCCGGACGCGCAGCGCTCCCTCATCTTCGCTCAGGCGCTCACCTCGCTCGAGCTTTCCGATGCCGCCCGTTCCTACCTGCAGGGCCTCCTCGCCGACTCCGAGGACCAGGGCTTGCGGTGGAAGGCACTCGCAGCGTTGGCGGCGGCTGGCGAGGACATGGAGGACGCGGTGACTTCGGAGCTTAAGCGCGATAACTCGGCACTCGGCGTCCAGGGCGCCATCCGTGCCCGCGCTGCCGTCAACACGCCAGAGAATAAGCGCGCGGTCTACGACGAGATCGTCGCCGGCGACCTGGGCAACCGCGAGCTCGAGTCCAAGCTGGCGGGTCTCACGTCACCGGGCTCGGAGGCGCTCCTGCCCACCGCGGAGTTCTACGACGTCGCGGAGAAGATCTGGGGCGCGCAGTCCTCCGAGGTCGCACAGACCACCGTCTCCGGCTTGTTCCCTCGCTGGGACGTCACAGAGGAAGGCCTCAAGCGTGCCGATGAGTTCCTCGCGCGCGAACTGCCCGGTGGCCTGCGTCGCAGCGTCACCGAGGACCGCGACCGCGTCGCCCGCGCACTGCGCAACCGCAGGTTTGACGCGTCCTGATGTACTGGGGGCCGCGTGGGATCATCGACTCCCCTCTCGCCGGCCGCTGCGGCGCTCGTCGGCGGGACTGCTGCCGTTCTAGACAGACTCGAGCGTTGCGGCGGGCCTGTCGCCGACGACGACGGCGACCGTGACGGCATCGGAACGCAAGGTCTCTTCTGAATGCTCGACGACGCGCCCTTCGCTGCCCCACACCGTACGGGAAAGGCGCAGCACCGGCTGTGTCCGGCCGATGAGCAGGAGCGACTGCTCGTCCTCGGTGGGCAACGCCGGGGTGACGAGCTCGCGCTTGAGCACGCCCAGACTGTTCATCATGCCTTCCAGATCGCTGCTTGCGAGGTCCGGGAAGAACTCCACCGGCAGGTAGTGCATGGCAAGGCTCACGGGAGACAGCTCCGTGGAGCGCAGGCGCCACAGCGCCCACACTTCGTCGTTGTCGTCGATCTCCAGCTGCGCCGCGATATGGCGCGGAGCAGTGGTGCGTTGGAAATCGAGAACGCGCGTCTGCAGCGCGGTTCCGCGGCTGCTGAGCTGCGGGTAGATGTCGTCGAGCGTCGTGAGCTCGGCGACCGGCGGAATGGACCGTACGAAGGTTCCACCTGTGCGACCGCGGCGACGATCAATGAGTCCCTCAATTTGAAGGATGTCCAAGGCATGACGAACTGTCATGCGGGCCACGCCGAACTCCTGAACCAGCTCTCGCTCAGTGGGTAAGCGGTCTCCGGGGCGCAGCTGGCCTGTCTCAATCTTCTCGCGCAATGCGTCAGAGATGAGCAAGTATGCGGGCTTGCGTCGTTGGATAGCAGTCACGCATTAAGAATAGCCAATAAAAAATGATCCCCCTAACTAAGGCCCGCTTAAAACTGCCTTAAGTTCAAGGTTTAAAGGCTTAGAAATCTCTACGCAATCCACTCGGTGAGATATAGACCGGCCAGGTGTCATGCCAGCCATCCGAGCGAGATTAAGAGACATTTAATCTAGTCTAAAGCGTCGAGCGCCTGGCGCAGATCCTCGAGCAAGTCCTCACTATCCTCGATGCCGATCGACAGACGCACAAGGTCCGCCGGCGGCACGAGTTCGGAGCCCTCCGCCGACACATGCGTCATGTGCCGCGGATGCTCCACGAGCGACTCGACACCGCCCAGCGATTCTGCGAGAGCAATGAGCCGCGTGTTGAGACAGAACTGCGTCGCATGCTCGGGCTTGTGGAAGCGCACCGACATCATGCCGCCGAATCCGCGCATCTGCTTCGCCGCCAGCTCGTGGCCCGGGTGCGACGCCAGCCCCGGATAGAGCACCTGCTTCACCTCCGCGCGCGCCGCAAGGAACTCGGCCACCGCCTGAGCGTTCTGACAGTGGCGGTCCATGCGCACCGCAAGCGTCTTGATACCCCGTGCAGTGAGGTACGCATCAAACGGCGAGGCCACCGCGCCCGTATTGCCCTGGAAGTAAAGCAGGCGCTCGTCCATCTCCGGATCATTGGTCACGACCGCGCCGCCGAGGACGTCCGAGTGCCCACCCAGATACTTCGTGGTGGAGTGGAGCACGTGGTCCGCACCGAGCGCCAACGGGTTCTGGAGGTACGGGGTCGCAAAGGTGTTATCCACAACAACAGCAGCGTTGCCCTTCACCGCCGCGACGGCCGCGATATCCGTAATGTTCGTCGCCGGGTTCGTAGGCGTTTCCAGCCAGATGAGCTTCGTGTTGTCCTTGATGGCCGCGCGCACCGCCTGCACGTCGGTAGTGTCGACGATGCTGAGCTCGACGCCCCAATCGCCGTAGTCATTGTGGAGCAGGCGGTACATGCCGCCATAAGCGTCGTTGCCGAGGATGACGTGCGCGCCCGGGCGCAGGATGATGCGCAGAAGCGTATCCACGGCCGCCATGCCAGAGGAGAACACGCGCGCGTACTGCGCGTCCTCGAGCGCGGCGAGCGTCTTCTCCAGAGCACGCACGGTCGGGTTAGCCACGCGTCCATACTCGAAGCCGCCACGCAGTTGCGCCAAGCCGTCTTGTTCGAACGTCGTGGACGCGTAGATGGGCACGTTGATAGAACCCATATGGCTATCCGGCTGGTATCCGGCGTGGATGGCACGGGAATGGAAGCCGCGCGCGAGTTGTGCGCGGCGCTCGTGGTTGCTCGGCTCAGTCATGCACGCAAGCCTAGACCAAGCTGTCCATTTTTCGCGTACCTTTCCGCCTTTTATATTCACCCTGGCGTACACTAGGCGGACGATGATTCTCGCTAAAAACACTGCAACCGACACCGTCACCGCGGTTAACTCGTGGTGGTCCAATCCCGATACCCGTGCCTGGCTCGTGGAAAAGCCTCTGAAGATCCTGCTCATCATTCTCATTGCGCTCGTTCTGCATTGGCTCTCGCGCCGGCTCATCGACAAGCTCGCACGCAAAGCGCAGAGCTCGAACGGTTCGCGCCCGCCGCTGCTACGCAACGTACGCAAGCCCAAGTCCAAGCAACAGGCCCAACTGCGCTCCCTCGACGAGACGCACGAGAAACGCCGTATCTCCCGCATTAAGACGCTCGCTGGCGTCGCCCGCTCCGCCGTCGCCATCGTCATCTGGGTCTGGGCCGCCATGACCATCCTCGCCGAAATCGGCGTCAACGTCGCCCCACTCATCGCCTCGGCCGGCGTCGTGGGCGTCGCCATCGGCTTCGGCGCCCAGTCGCTTATCAAGGACTTCCTCTCCGGCATCTTCATGCTCCTCGAGGACCAGTACGGCATCGGCGACACCATCGATCTCGGCAACGGCGTCTTCGGCGACGTCGAGGACATCACGTTGCGCATCACCACCGTCCGCGACATGGACGGCGCGCTGTGGTACGTCCGCAATGGCGAGATTCTCCACGTCGCCAACCACTCTGATGGCTACGCCATTGCCCGCATCGAGGTACCCATCAGCCTGTCCAACGACATCGATGATGCCCAAGCTGTCATCGCGGCATCGGCAGCACGCGCGGCGGACGAGGAAGCCGTCTCCGGGCTCATCCTCGAGGCCCCAAACATGCTCGGCGTCTCGAGCGTCGAGCCTGACTATGCCACCGTGCGCATCGTGACCAAGACCCTCCCCGGCGCCCAATGGCAGGTTCAGCGCTTCATCCAGGGCGAGATCTGGGAAGATATGCAGAAGAACGACATCAATACCCCCTACCCCCACGGCAAAGGAATCCCCAATTATGACGACGCCGAATAGCGCCGAGTCCGTCTACGACGCCATCGGCGGCGACGCCACCTTCGACAAGCTCGTCGCGGGCTTCTACGCGCAGGTGCCCGACGACGACATCCTCGCGCCCATGTATCCCGAAGACGATATGGAGGGCGCACACAACCGTCTCAAGTGGTTCCTCGCGCAGTACTGGGGCGGGCCCCAGGAGTTCAGCGAAAACCGCGGCCGCCCAGCCCTGCGCATGCGGCACGCCCACTTCCATGTGGACCGCGCCGCCGCCCTGCGCTGGCTCGAGCTCATGAATAACTCGCTCGCCCAGATCGACGAGGAGACCATTCCCCCGGCCTACCGTCACATGCTCACCGACCACTTCGAGCGCGTCGCTGGCATGCTCGTCAACCAGCCGGACTAACCCACATGTCCGCAGACATCCGGCGCTCCTTCTTCCCGCTGGGCTGGACGTCTTGCGGCGGCCCCGCGGCTCACCTCGGCTATTTCCGGACCGAGTTCATCGGCCGGCGCGGCTGGCTCACCGAGTCGTCCTATGCGGACCTCGTCGCGCTCTCGCAGTTCCTGCCCGGCCCCGGCAGCTCCAAGGTCGGCATGGCGCTCGGCTACCATCGCGGCGGCTGGGCCGGGTTTATTTCGGCCTGGTTCTGGTTCACGCTGCCCTCGGCCCTCATCATGGCCGTCTGTGGCCTCGCCTTCCGCGACGCCCAGCTTGCCGATACCCCCTTCCTCACCGGTCTGCTCGCCGCCGCAGCCGGCGTCGTCGCCCACGCCGTCTACGGCATGGCCCGCAAGCTGCTCTATACCCCACTCACGTGGGTGTTTGCGATTGCCACTTTCGTTGCGCTGTTCTGGCTTCCCCAGATAGTCCCGCTCCTCCTCGCAGCGGGTCTCGGCGCCGCGTTCCTCCGCCGGCCACAACTTACTGGCGCACCCGAGCTGCGCCCCGTCACCGCCCGCGCCGGTTGGAGCGCGCTCGTTGCCTTCTTCGCACTGCTCGGTGGGCTGGCCGCCGGCGCGCTCACCGGGAACTGGTGGGCGACACGGCTGAACGCCTTCTACCAAGCCGGCGCCCTCGTCTTCGGCGGCGGACACGTCATCCTGCCGCTGCTCGAGGATCGCTTCGTCGCCACCGGATGGATGAACCCCGCTGAGTTCTTCGCCGGCTACTCCATCGCCCAAGGTTTACCCGGGCCGCTCTTCACATTTGCAACCTACGTCGGCGCCGTCGATCGCGGAATCCTCGGTGCAATCGTCGGCACCGTGATGATCTTCCTTCCTGGCGCCCTCCTCATGGTCGCGGGACTCTACTTCTGGTCGCGCTGGCGCACGCTTCCGCGCATGCGCGGCGCCTTCGCTGGCGTCAATGCCGCCGTCGTCGGGCTGCTCACCCACGCGCTCTGGGATCCCATCATCACCCACGGCGTGACAGGCTGGGCCACCGCTCTCATCGCTGTGGCCGCCTTCGCAGCACTCTGGTTCAAGGCCCCGGCGTGGTCCGTCGCGGTCGGCGCGGCTCTTGCCGGCTGGGTTCTTCTTTAGTCTGCGAAACTGGTCTCCTCCGGTTCGGGCAGCGGGATGAGGTTGCGCTCGGTGGCGAGCTGTTCGGTGCGCTGGGAAATGGTCTGGCGCCACCGCTGGGCCATAATCCCC